>DUTL01000220.1 GCA_012842105.1 Candidatus Fermentithermobacillaceae bacterium
GGAGATCAGCCCTGCGCTTCGATCAAGGTGCGCAGAAGTATTTTTTGACGCGCTTACACCGGCCCATATCGTGAAGATAGTAAAAGGAGCTGTAAGAAGGCTCAAAGCCAAGATCACGGCCGATGCGTGCCAGGTGATTGCCGACCATACCATTGAAGCGAGGAAAGCGGTTGGGCTGCTGGCTGACGCTTACGCTATAGCTCTTCATAATGCAGGGGGGTTCCCTGAACGAGGGTACCTTCCCATTTCAGCCTGGGATGTAAGAGCTGCCATTGAGTCGGGGAGAATTCAACCCAGCATAACGGCAAGAGCAAAAGGCACCGTTGAAGTAGGCAAGGTTTTTGGGCTTGGAGTGCTTGGCTACCTTGGCTCAGTTATTGAGATTGAGACTGTGTGTTTTCCTGCAAGGCAACCAGGTAAGGGCACTATGCGAATGAATGAGACTGCAGGC
Source organism: Candidatus Fermentithermobacillaceae bacterium (assembly GCA_012842105.1). Taxonomy (GTDB): domain Bacteria; phylum Bacillota; class Sulfobacillia; order Fermentithermobacillales; family Fermentithermobacillaceae; genus DTU015. The sequence continues at coordinate 452 of DUTL01000220.1, forward strand.
TCGATGGTTAAGGATTCGTTGTTCAACGCGGGATCAGCCTTGAGGAAAGCTTTTGATATTGACTTATATAACTGGGATGTACACGTAAACATAATTGGAGGGGCACGGATAGACGGGCCTTCGGCAGGGTTAGCGATAACGCTGGCCGTTTTCTCGGCAATATCCGGGTTGCCCATCCGCCAGGATGTGGCCGTTACCGGCGAGGTTTCCCTAACAGGCCATGTCAAACCCATTGGCGGAGTATATGAAAAGATTTATGGCGCAAAGCAGGCAGGGATGAAATCAATTATTATTCCTTACGATAATGCCCAGGGGATAAGAGAAATCCGGGGGATAGAAGTAGTGTATGCCAGGGATCTCAAAGAAGCCCTTGATCATGTATGTCCCGGTTGGAGAGAATCCTATTCTTGTGCCTAAGATGAGGAGGAATTAGTTTGTCTCAGGCGCTACAAAGGGTGCCACCTCAGAACATTGAGGCGGAAGAAGCCGTTATTGGATCGATGCTAATAGAGCAAAGCGCCGTAATCTCGGCACTTGAGATGCTCACGCCGGATGATTTTTATAAAGAAAACCATAGGATAATTTTCAGGCAGATGGCTGAAATCGCTGACAAACTGCAGCCTGTTGACCTCGTTACATTATCTGACGCCTTGAGGGCTGAAGGGGCTCTAGACAAAATAGGGGGAGCTGCCGAACTTGCCAGGTTGGCCAATTTCGTGCCTACAGCGGCAAACGTTGAGTATTATGCAAAAATCGTCTCAGAAAAGGCGACATTAAGACGTCTGATTGGGGCAGCAACCCAGATTGCGGCTACAGCTTACAGCTCTCAATATGAAGTAGACGAGATTTTGGACAAGGCCGAAGAGAGCATATTCCGGATTTCCCAGGGGCGTACTGATCATGGATATATCCAACTCAAAGACGTTCTTGTGGAAGCAATGGAAAAACTCGAGTACCTTGCTTCTAACAAGGGCGATGTTATAGGGCTCCCAAGCGGCCTCAGCGATTTGGATAATTTGACTTTGGGTTTCCAACCGTCTGATCTCATAATCCTTGCAGCCCGCCCGTCAGTGGGAAAAACCTCCCTGGGGCTCAATATTGCCAGGAATGTGGCGATAAAGGCTGACTGCACCGTGATCATATTTAGTCTGGAGATGTCCAGGGAGCAAGTAGCGCAAAGGCTTCTGTGCTCTGAGTCAGCTATTAACAGCCAGAAGCTTCGCAGCGGGTTTATCAGCGGTGACGATGAGTGGCGAAGGCTATCCATAGCTCTTGGCAGGCTCGGTGAGGCAAAGATCTTCATCGATGATACGCCGGGAATTTCAGTAATGGAACTCAGGGCCAAGGCCCGGCGGGTTAAGGCGGAACACGGGTTGGGATTGGTGGTTATCGACTACCTGCAGCTAATGAGGGCCAGAAAGCAAGAAAATAGGCAGCAAGAGATTTCAGAGATATCGAGGTCGCTTAAAGGGCTTGCCCGTGAGCTGAACGTACCTGTGATTGCCATGTCTCAGTTGTCCAGGGCAGTAGAGCAGCGGCAGGATAGAAGGCCTATGTTATCAGACCTTAGGGAATCAGGGGCCATAGAGCAGGATGCAGACGTAGTGATGTTTCTGTACACAGATCCTGAACTGGAGCAAAGCAATGCAATTGAACTCAATGTTGCCAAACAACGAAACGGCCCTACAGGGTCAATCAAACTGTTCTTCTCCAGAGAAGTCTGCCGGTTCGGAGATCTTGATGTAATACACGCTCCCGGGGCAACCGGTGCATAATAGATGCAGGTTGGCGGCACCCGGATAGGCAGTATTCCACATGTTTGGGAGGTTTGCCGTTGAGTGCATGGGATGTGATCATAATAGGCGCAGGGCCTGCAGGTATTTTTGCTGCTTTGGAACTGAGCAGGAAAGACCCGGGGTTATCAGTGTTAATCCTCGACAAAGGCCATGGCCTGGAGAAAAGGAAATGTCCGGGGCGCGGGATAATCGGAGGTTGCCTCAACTGCGATTTGTGCTCAATAACATCAGGCTGGGGCGGCGCAGGGGCCTTCAGCGACGGCAAACTTACCCTAACCAACCGGTTCGGAGGGTTTCTCCACGAATACCTCTCGAAGAGCCGGCTTATGGGCCTCATAAGATACATAGACGATATTTGGCTTGAGTTCGGAGCCACAGATCGCATATTCGGTACCGAGAAACCTGTGATATCAGACCTTGTACGCAGGGCCGCAACTGCCGGCCTTGAACTGATACCTGCCCCTATAAGGCACTTAGGCAGCGATAACTGCCCAAGAATTCTTGAAAGCATGTACACGTATCTTAAGCCGCGTATTGCTATAAGAACACTATCGGAAGTGGAAAGAATCCTGGTGCACGAAAACAGAGTGCAGGGTGTATTGATGGCAAACGGTGATGAGGAGCGGTGCCGTTACCTGGTAGCCGCTCCGGGCCGCGAGGGCTCATCGTGGTTTTCAGATGAGGCAAAGCGGCTTGGGCTTACACAGGAGATAAACCCGGTGGACATCGGTGTAAGGGTTGAGATTCCTGCGGTGATTGCCGATGACATAACCGAAAAGGTATGGGAGCCTAAAATTCACTACTACTCCCGGGCGTTTGACGATCTTATAAGAACGTTTTGCGTCTGCCCAAGGGGCGAGGTAGTGATTGAAAATACAGGGGGAGTCATCACCGTCAACGGGCACTCCTGGAGCGATTACTCTACCGATAATACGAACTTTGCGTTGCTGGTATCAAAAACATTTACCCAACCCTTCAGAAAACCTATCTCTTATGGCAAGTATATTGCCAGCCTTGCAAATATGCTCGGGGGAGGAGTAATTGTTCAGAGGCTTGGGGATCTTTGGGAAGGGCGGCGGTCAACTGAAAAACGGTTGGCTAAGAGCATGGTTGAGCCAACGCTTAAAGATGCAACCCCCGGCGACCTCACCCTCGTTTTGCCATACAGGCATATACAGAATATCCTTGAGATGTTGGAAGCTTTAAACAACCTTATGCCGGGGATATGGGCGAAGCACACTTTGCTTTACGGGGCGGAAGTGAAATTCTATTCTGCCAGGGTAAAAGTGTCAGCGGATATGAGCACCGAGATAGAGGGGTTGTTCGCCGTAGGCGACGGTGCGGGGATAACCAGGAGCCTGGCGCAAGCGTCTGCTTCCGGTGTTATTGCGGGCAGGGCCATATTGGCCGGCAGGTAAACTGTACCTGAATTGCCATATTACAGGGCGTTGTCGTCGTTGATTTCAAACATGAGATGTGATAGTATTTGCATTCGAAGAGCCGGATAACAAGTGCGCTTAGTGTGCCCGGCTTTTTGTATCCGGTGGAGGGGTGGCAGAGCGGTTGAATGCGGCGGTCTTGAAAACCGTTGAGGGTTCATAGCCCTCCGTGGGTTCGAATCCCACCCCCTCCGCCACTGGCATCAACAATCAAGACGTGGTAATATACTCAGTGCAGTAGGGTTTTGGATGCGGAGAGGTCGCCTAGAGGCCGAGGGCGACGGTTTGCTCGAAGGAGTTGCCCCCTTAACGGTTTAGCAAACCGTCGCCCTCGGCCTCTAGGCGACCTCTCCGCATCCAAAACCCTACTGCACTGAGTATA
>DUTL01000347.1 GCA_012842105.1 Candidatus Fermentithermobacillaceae bacterium
CGAAAGGGGGATCAGCATGAGTCATTATCAATATCTGCCTTATATCTTGACGTTAGATTCCCCTGCAATCATTACAGCTTTGGGAGGTGATCCCAACAGCTCCCGGACATTGCCTTACATTTCAGGGGCTGCAATTCGTGGCGTTATGGCCGGCAAATTGGGCGATCCAGGTTCTGATGTTGCCAAAAAGCAGGAGTTTTTCGACCTGGTTTTGGGGGGTAAAGTGTGCTATTTAAATGCCTATCCGCTCTGCGAAGGTGTGCGTGCTCTTCCGGTTCCGGTTTCTCTGCGCGGGGAGAAGGGTAAAGAAAATAATTCGAATACTGTTATTGTTCAGGATCTTGCTGCTCATGATGGCTATCCTTCACCAGAACGGGATTTGTCTGAAGCTTGGCCTGAAAAAGAGTTGGCGGTGCTTGCGGAGTCTTTTATCACCATCGGTTCAGCGAGACTTATTTTGATTCAGCCGGAAATAAGCGCCCGTTTTCACCACCAGCGTGACCGTATAAAAGGCCATGCCTGGAAGGATAAGCAGGGACGAAGTCACGGTTCACTCTTCGTTTTTGAATCTCTTGACGCCGGACAGTCATTCGAAGGGCTCCTTCAGATTTGCGTGGATTCGAAGGATGAATGCAGTCAAATAGAAGCTCTGATTAAAGAACTGCTGAAAAATTCCATTCTTGTTGGGCGTTCCAGGCGGGCTGGATACGGCGGCATGGGCAGGATTGAGTGGGGAAAGAGTAGGGAGCGTGAGGTTGAAGGAGCGGGTTCCGAAGGTTTCAGACCGGTGGCAGGTGATCTCAAACCTGGTGAGCAATTTCGGGTGCTCTTGACATCGGCCTGCATAGCCCGCCACCCGGATACAGGGCAGGTCAATCCCTCTTCTATAGAAGATCTGATCGTTGATACCCTAGGCGATCAGGTGAAATTGGTGCGAAAGAGGTGGTCCTTCGAAACATGTGGCAGCTTTAACCGCAAGTGGCGGCTGGAAACTCCTCAGGTTTTGGCTGTGGCGGCAGGTTCGGTCTTCGTGCTTGAGGCAAAACAGGCCGTTTCTTTTGCTGAGTTGTGCCGTATAGAGAGCGAGGGGTTAGGAGAGCGCAAAGAAGAGGGCTATGGCCGCCTTCTTTTCCTTGACGCTCCACTGAAGAAAGTTTATTGTTACCGGCCGGACAAGTCCTTATCAAGCCATGCAATAAACGGAGACCCTCCACAGGTAGTTGCCTTTATTGAAGAGCGTATTGTTGATGATCAAATTAAAAGAAAAATTAAGGAAGTTGCTGCTGATATCGTCGACGTTGCTATTGCCTTACCGAGCAACAGCCTCATCGGCAGCCTGCGGGCGGTTTTGCGTCAGGCACCTCAAGAGGCGGTAGAAACTCTTGCGGTTTGGCTGCAGGGGCCTGACAAAGGCCTGAGAAAGCCGGCTATGGACCGTTTGGAACGCTGCCGTATTGAGGTAGGCGGAGATAGAATGAGCTTGGCATCATGGTTAAAAGAGGTAATCAAAAAGGAGAAAGTGCTTGCTTGGTTACAAGCAAAGGTAATAACTCAGCGCTATTATGTGGGCTCGGAAGAAGCGGCATGGACCTTTTTGGAAAGGAAATCCCAAGAGCTTTCAGTTCGATTGATTGATGCTGTGCTGGCAGAGATGGCCCTGGGCAATAAAGGAAGGTGTTTACAATGAATAACTTTTCAAAAACAGGGATTGCAGGAGGTATCCGGCCCATGGCTGCTCGCTGGGTAATTACTGCTGATATGGTGCTCAACACGGCTGCTCATTTCGGAGGAACTGGGGATGGCAGTGTGGACATGGAAATTTTGCGTGACTCCAAAGAAGGCTGCCCGCTTCTTCCTGGAACTTCTCTAGCCGGTGCCCTGCGTAGTCATTTATCTGATGTGCTCGGTGGTTACTATAAGGAAGAGCATGAATATGTTTCCTTTTTATTCGGTGCATCCCGCAGCGATGGACAAGGGTCGCAAAGCCCGCTTATAGTTTTCGATTCTTTAGGTAAGCTGCCTGATGGGGTGACAGAGGAAATCCGTGATGGTGTAGCCTTGGAGCCGAAAACCGGTACCGCCAAGCCGCATAAAAAATTCGATCTGGAGTTAATTCCTCCAGGCACAGTTTTTCCCCTGTGCCTGGAGGTGATTATTAGTAAACCGGAAGAGGAGTCTCATTTGCTCAGCCTTCTTCTCAAGGTGTTGGAGGGCCTGACAGAAGGTGACATTTCCCTCGGTGCAAAACGCTCCAGGGGTCTAGGATTTGTTATCGCTTGTAACTGGCGCGCTGTGCGTTATGATTTGACGACGCCAGACGGTTGGCTGGACTGGCTCACTTCCGACCCCTTGCGTAGATCGCAGCTGTTTGAACCATCA
>DUTL01000221.1 GCA_012842105.1 Candidatus Fermentithermobacillaceae bacterium
AAAAAGCGACTGGGTTCTAGAACGGCCAGGTTTTAGGATGGGTTTTCGTAGTACCGTAGCGGCGGTTACCACTGCAATGAACCAGCCTCAAAACAAGCTTCTGCTGATATGCCCGCCCGGCTAGTTCATTGCAGTGGTAACCGCCGCTACGGTACTACGAAAACCCATCCTAAAACCTGGCCGTTCTAGAACCCAGTCGCTTTTTTCAAGGCCGGGCTCAAATCAGAAATAATATCATCCACATGCTCTAAACCTACGGAAATCCTCACAAGGCCCTCAGCAATGCCCGCAGCACTCCTTGCTTCAGGGGTCATAGGCGAATGCGTCATAGATGCAGGATGCTCAATGAGTGTACCTGTCTCTCCCAGGCTTACGGCCAAATGACACAGGCGCACTGAATCCATTAGCGTCCTCCCTGCCTCAAATCCACCTTTGAGTTCAAAAGCGAGCATCCCACCGAAACCTGTCATCTGTTTCTTGGCCAGTTCGTGTTGGGGATGGGACACAAGCCCGGGGTAATAGACCTTCTCAACGCCTTTGTGATTCTCCAAGAACTCAGCCACTTTCATAGCGTTTTGCTCATGACGCTCCATACGTACAGGAAGGGTCTTGATACCGCGAAGTATCAGCCAGGCATCAAGCGGGCCTAGAACTCCGCCCAGATCTTTTAGAGTAGTTGCCGCAACATGCTCCATGAACTCGTGTGAACCTACTGCGATGCCTGCAATAAGGTCTCCATGCCCGCCAAGATACTTGGTAGCGCTGTGCACTACTGCATCTATGCCCCAATCGAGGGGCCTTTGGAAAATGGGGCTCATGAAGGTATTGTCGACTACTGTGGTAATGTCATGTTTCTTGCCTATACGGGCCATTGCCTCCATGTCTACCATTTTCAGAACAGGATTGGCGGGAGATTCAAAATAGATAAGTTTGGTATTTGGCTTGATGGCTTTCTCAACCTGCTCCGGTTCTGAGCAATTAACAAGATCTACCTCTACCCCAAACCGGGTTAAGATCCCGGTGAGAAATGCAAAGGTGCACCCGTAAACACACTTATCCGCAACAATATGATCTCCGGCGCTTACAATCGCCATAATCACAGAAGATATGGCTGACATTCCTGAGGCAAACGCCAATCCCTTCTCCCCGTTTTCCAAGGCGCTTACGCTTCTTTCCAAAGCAGCAAGCGTAGGGTTGCCCAATCTTGTGTAAATGTATCCGTCACGCTCTCCCTTAAACCTGGCGGCTCCTTCATCGACACTGGGAAACACAAACGTTGAGGTTTGGTAAATCGGCGAAACAATTGAACCTGTAAGTGGATCCGGCTCCTGGCCTATGTGGGTTGCTTTGGTCTCGAGTCGCATGCCGTCCTTATCCATGGATTACGCCTCCAAACAAAAAGTTTGAACCATGCACAATACAGTATTCTCCGCAACTCGAAATTTTCCTCCGAGTCCTAATACTTGACTCTTGCACGGCCTGCGCCCCGGGCCAAAAGCCTGCTTTTCACTCTCTCAGCCTCATCAAAAACGCAAGTGTCTTCAAATACCCGCACCTTGCCTGCCTTCTTCTTGAACTCTCCGCCAATCAAAACATCTCTTACATTTCCGGCACCGGCAGAGTATATTAGCGCAGCAAGGGGATCGTAGACAGGCCAGGTGTGGGGCGTGCGAAAATCCCAAACTACCAGATCGGCCTCAAAACCCGAGGCTATATCGCCTGTGTTTTGGCCAAGGGCGCTGTGTCCTTCCATAAGCATGTTCCAAACCATTTTTAGGCCATAAACAGTAGCATCGGCCAAGTAGTTCTTTGCCAGAAGCCCGTATAGCCTTGCCTGTTCCAGTGGGTTCAAGGTATTTGAACTTGCAGCGCCATCTGTACCTATACCCACCTGCAACATCCCGGATGCGGGCCCGCCTGAAAGTTGAAACCTGTACAAGTTTCCAAACCCCGACGCCAACTTGAGGTAAGTCTTGGGTGCTACTGCAAATACTAAATCCGGGCCCAAGAGCTCAAGTTCTTGTTCCAAAATCCAAATTCCGTGGGCTATGATACACGGAATATCGAGCAACCCTGCTTCATGAAGCCTTTCAAAAGGAGTTTTTCCGTATTGAGCTATACTGTCATGCACCTGTTTTTCAGTTTCCGATACATGGATATGAACTCCAACGCCAAGTTCGCCTGCCCTTTTTGCGCATGCTTCCAAGACGTCCTGAGTGCATGTATAGGGTGCATGAGGCCCCATTCGCATCCTTACACGATTGCCATACGCGCCTTGGTTTGCCCTTTCGATGAGCAGCGAAGCTTCATCCAGCGACTCCTGCCACCGGGGGCCCATGCCGAAAATCGTAGGAGCAATATCCGCCCTCATGCCGGCTTCCATGGCAACACCAGCGATTTCTTCACTGAGGAAGTAGTGGTCAAAAAAAGCCGTGACCCCACAATCAAGCATCTCGGAAATGGCCAGCATTGATCCAATACGGATGTCTTCAGGAGTGAGGCTGCTCTCAAAAGGCCAGATTCTTACGTTGAACCAGTCTTCGACATTTACATCTTCAGCAATTCCTCTGAAGATCGCCATGGGGCTGTGGGTGTGCAGGTTTACCAATCCCGGGCTAACCAGGCATCCCTGGCAATCCACTGCCTCAATTGTACGGGCGTGGGCCTGAGTACCTATCCCGGGGTCATTCTGAAGCAGCGTTACGCCGGGAGTTATACCTGAAGTTGCGCCTGGAATTACACCGATAATTGTGCCAGGAGTCACACCGGAAGTTGCACCGGAGGCGGAGGGTACACTTGGAGTTACGCTCTTAATAACCCCTGATTCAACCAGAATATCGCATGGCCCCTGGATTGTTCCGTCCCGTCTTAAAATCCTCCCGTTCAGCAGCAATACGTTTCCCGGCATTAGTTCCCTCCGCCTTCTTCAAAATCCCTTTCAAGCCCTTGTTCAAGAGTTCGCACAGCATTGAAAAGCAGCTCGATGAAACCTTCCCTGTCTACTCCCAAAGCAACATCACAATTGGCCTTCCTTCCGGTAACCCCTCTGAAATCCACGACGGTTCTGCCCAAAGTAAACTCACCTGATGTTTCCACAGACACATTAAGATGCCGGGTTGAGATAATATCAGGCTCAAAAACAGCTGCTACCGCCAGTGCATCATGTATTGGGTTGCCTTTGAACCCCTTACGGTAGAAAACGCCGTAGAAATCCATTAGTTCCGCAATGGCCTTGCCTATTTTCCCCAGTTTGCGCAAAGCCTCAATTTCGTCAGGGTATATAAGCGCTTTGTGGGTTACGTCCAAGCCTACCATGGTAATGGGCACCCCTGATTCAAATACTATCTTTGCCGCCTCTGGATCTACCAGGATATTAAACTCTGCAGCGGGAGTCCTATTACCTTCCAATGCAGCGCCGCCCATTAACACGATCCGCCGGATATTCCGCTTTATTCCAGGCCTTGCAAGTAAAGCTATGGCTATGTTGGTAAGAGGGCCTACAGGAACCAAAGTAACCTTATCCTCAGAATTCAGCAAAGTCTCGGTTATGAGGTCAAAAGCGCAACGGCAGGAGCCCTGCAAGCTGGGTCCACCTGGGCCTAGGCCGTCGAGCCCGGTTTTGCCGTGAACATCGGAAGCGACAACAAGCGGGCGAAGGATAGGCTTGTCAGCCCCTCTGGCAACTTCCACACCGGCCCCGATAAAAGACAAGAACTTCA
>DUTL01000222.1 GCA_012842105.1 Candidatus Fermentithermobacillaceae bacterium
AATCTTCTTGGCAATATCCTGCAAGGGCAGTACATACGCAACAGCCCCAATGTTAATGGCAACCTTGGGCATTCCAAATACAATGCCATTAACATTGGGGCTGTTGCGTATGTACTGCCCTTGCAGGATATTGCCAAGAAGATTGTGACATTAATTAATGACAGCCGGCAGTAGAAATCGTTGGTAGAGCGCTAAGTACTGTGTTAGTGTATTTAGTATGGGCATCATGTGGAATATAAATAGAACACTATTCGGAGCAATTAAACATTGAGGTGCCGTGTGTGTCTTCTCAGCGCGAGTCAAATTTTGCCTCGGACTTACTAAGATTTTTGACTCTGGGAAAGTCAGAGGACTTGAGAACGGTTTTGACCCAGGCCCTGCATTTGGGCATATCCATTTCACAGAGCCAGGCAGGTGCGATATGGCTGTATGATGGCCGGTCACTCAAGCAGGTTTCCTTCTTAAATGTGCCTGATTATGATTGGCTTTTTAACCAGGTTCCTTCTGTGAGCTCGCCTGCTTACGATAAGCTGAGTTTGGGCAAAGGCCTATCAGGGACTTGTTTTGTACGGCAGAAACCTGTCATTTCAGATGATCTGGCGTATGACGAGCTGACGGTTATGACACCAAGAGATGCCAGGCAGGGCAAACTCAGGGCTTGCGCTGCAGTTCCAATTGGATTCGAACGCCTTACAGTCGGAGTGATGACTGTGTTCAGATCCACATCAGAAACTTACGAACCTCATGTAGTACGCAACTTATGTTTGTTCGGAACCGAAATTGCTTTGTGTCTACACCACTGCATATGTTTTCCGGGTATCATGGCTGAATGGGAGAGATTGTTGTCTGAATATGACCCAGACCATAAGATGGGACAGCCGGTTGGACAGCAAACGCGGCCGCATTCTTCAAACCCACGTGGAGCGTCCTTTCCAAAAGGAATTCAGCCTGCTACTCTAGGAATTCTCCAGGAGTGTTTCGAAAACTCAAAGAAGCCTCTTTCTTGCAATGAGGTTGCTGAAATTACCGGCTTTTCCGCAGTTACCGTCAGGCGGTATCTCAACTATATGGTAAAGGCAAATATTCTCTGCCAGCGCCTTCAATACGGAGAAATTGGCCGCCCGGCGTTTGTGTATTTTGCACGGCAATGATGAGCTTTTCAGGTCAGGACCGGACATTCGGCCCAACCGGTGCGATTTCGCACCAGTTTTGGCTCAGGTCCCACTGGATCTGCAACCGTATCCGGCAATACATATAATCCATGTTGATAACAATACTTCTTCCACTTCTGATATAATACCTTCGACAACTAAATAGCGACAGATTACAGGTGCCCCGTCCGTGGGGTGAATAGGGAATCAGGTGAAAATCCTGAGTGGTCCCGCCACTGTAACCGGAGAGCCTTGCGGCACGCCACTGTCCTGAGATGATCGAGATGGGAAGGATACCGCAGAAGGAAGTAGGCAATGACCCGGAAGCCAGGAGACCTGCCTGTATATCTTTAAACCTGACCTTCGGAGGAAAGGAGGGGTACCGAGAATCAATGCATCTTGGTTTGAAACGCAACTGATCCGGCCTTCGTAAGGAGGCCGGATTCTTTTTAAGGAGGAGAGCATTCTTGAACAGAAGACGTTTGTCTCGTCTGGCAGTGGTTGCACTATTGATGATCTTTGCCATTTCTTCATTGGCCGGTTGTACTAAGACTGGCGGTAGTGATGCGGGTGTTAATGCCAAGGATGGCTACCCAATGGAAGTAGTAGACAGTACTGGGAGAACTGTAACTATTGAGGCGATGCCTGAACGCATTGTTTCGCTGGCTCCGAGCAACACCGAAATGCTTTACGCGTGTGGACTTGAATCGAAAGTGGTTGGAGTAACGACTTTCTGCAACTACCCTGAGGAAGTGAAAGACAAGGAGAAGGTTGGCGGTTTTTCTGACCCAAGCATTGAGAAAATAGTAGCTTTGGAGCCTGATCTTGTACTGGCTACCACAATACACCACAAATTTCTGGATGAGATGGAAAACCTGGGGCTGACTGTATTGGTTATGAATGCCGGCAGCGTAAAAGAGGTTATGGATGAGATTCAATTGCTCGGGAAAGTCTCAGGCAATGTTGACGAAACTAAGGATGTTGTTTCAAACATGCAAGGCAAGGTCGATCAGGTTAAGCAAGCCTTGAAAGATGTTTCTGATGACGAAAAAGTTAAGGTGTTCTACATGCTTTGGGATGAGCCCATTATGACAATTGGCCCCAACACCCTTCTGAACGATGTGATTACCCTGGCCGGAGGCGTTAGCGTGTCTGGCGATGCCGGTACAGATTATCCAACTTACAGCCTTGAGACTCTTGTGGACAAAGATCCTGAAGCTATTATCTTTACTGTCATGGGAACAGGAGGCGGTATAGACCCGGAAAGAGTCAAGGCTCAGGACGGTTGGAACGCGATATCTGCAATCAAGAACGACCGGATATACGGAATTGATGACGACCTAATGTCCCGTCCCGGTCCACGGATAGTAGACGGCCTCCTGGAGGTTGCCAGGGCTCTTTATCCCGATCGGTTCCCTGACACAGACTAACACATCCAAAACAACTCAAACACGGGGACGGTCCTGACGTTTCATCCGGCAGCGATGAAGCAGAGTGTTTTGCCTGGGTTAAAGCACACTGAGGTGTTTGGGCCGTCCCGCGGTTCCTCCGGGATTTCAGAGAGATTTGGAAATGGCGCGAATGGCTCAATACAAGGAGGCAAATTCAGAGCGATGCGGCTTCTAAAGGGAAAATGGCAGGCTATGACAATACCGTTGCTTCTGACGCTGCTTACACTATCTGCAGTGTTAGCCCTCGGCACCGGGGCTGTTGAATTTGGCGCCGGGGAAGTAGTGAGAACTCTTGGCGCTGCCCTGAGCGGGAAATCGAGGAACGCTGAAATGAGTTCAAGGGAAACCATCATTACACGCATCCGGCTTCCACGAGTTATTCTGTCTGCCATGGCCGGGGCTTCCCTCGCTGCATCAGGTGCCGTTTACCAGGGGATTTTTAGAAACCCAATGGCCGATCCGTATGTCATGGGTGCATCTGCAGGAGCCTCCCTTGGAGCTACTTGTGCATTTATGTTACCGGTTCACATAAAGGTTCTTTCGATGGGTTCTGTCCCTTTGTTTGCCTTTGCAGGCTCGCTCATGGCAGTGCTGCTGGTATATAACCTGGCTAAAGTAGGAGACAGAACCCCTGTCCTAAACTTGATTCTGGCAGGCATGATAGCAAGCTCGATTCTATCTGCCATGGTTTCCCTTCTCATGTTTGTGATGCCCAGCGGAGTGCTGCACGGCCTGGCGTTTTGGCTGATGGGAGGGTTTTCGGGACGCGGTTGGGAGCATGTGATCATGACGCTACCCTACTTTGTCGTCGGGATTGCAATTGTGATGTTTTGCTCCCGGGAGTTGAACGCATTGCTTCTTGGTGAAGAGCCTGCCATGCACCTGGGAATCGAAGTTCAGAAGGCCACCAAACTGCTGATCACGGCCGCTTCCATGCTAACGGCTTCGGCGGTAGCTTCAGGCGGCATAATCGGTTTCGTCGGCCTGGTCATCCCTCATCTTGTAAGGATGCTCTTGGGCCCCGATAACAGGCGGTTGCTTCCTGCGTCGATTCTTTTGGGGGCGACATCCATGATGGCCGCTGATGCTGTAGCCAGGCTGGTGATTGCGCCGCAGGAACTCCCGGTAGGGATAATCACTGCGTTGGTTGGAGGGCCGTTCTTTGTTTATCTGTTAAGGCAATACAAGGCGAAATCCTGGCAGTTATGATTTGTGAACAGGTTGATTCGATTGAGTAGGCCTGTTGGTTGACCAAGCCAGCCAGTGGGAAACTCTCTTGATAAAGACACGGCGATAGGGATTTGCCGGCAAAAACGTGCTGTGAGGCAGTGAAATAATGACGAATTTGAACACTGAACTGAGTCTCGTTGAGGTAGAGGCACTGAGTCTTTCATACGGTGATAATCAAATACTCGACCAGATATCGATTTCGGCTAGAACCGGAGAGTTCCTTGGAATCCTAGGGCCTAATGGGTCGGGAAAAACCACACTGCTCCGCTGTATGACAGGGACTTTACCTCCTTCGTCAGGGAGTGTGCTGTTGTATGGGCGGGAAATTAGCACAATGAGGCGCCGGGATATAGCGAAAATCGTATCTGTATTGCCCCAGGAGGAAACCAATGAGTTTGGCTTCTCTGTTGAGGAATTGGTTGCCATGGGCCGCCTGCCTCATTTGGGAAGGTTCGAAAGGGAAGGCCAGGAAGACAGGCAGAAGGTCAACTGGGCCATGGAAGTTACTAACACAATCCACCTGAGGTCCAGGTTGGTCACTTCCCTCAGTGGCGGTGAGATGCAACGGGTAGGGCTGGCAAGGGCCCTTGCCCAGGAACCGCAAGCCTTGTTCTTGGATGAGCCTACTTCCCACCTGGACATCAACTACCAGGTGGAAATGCTTGATGTTGTGAAACGCCTGAACCGCGAGAAAGGGATTACGGTGGTTGCGGTGATGCATGACACCAATCTGGCTGCTGCGTATTGCGACAGATTGGTCTTGCTGTCAGAAGGCACTGTTTTTGCTTCGGGGCCGACTTCCATGGTGTTTACTGCTAAAAACATCAAGGCGCTGTATGGATTGGATGTTGTCATGCTGAAACACCCTCTCAACGGGAAGAATTTGATTTTCCCGGCGTATGCAGAAGATTGTGAGATTGGTTGATAAGAGGTGGGTTTGTGAGATGGGACGTTTGATTTTGATTACAGGGGGAGCACGGAGCGGAAAGAGCAGTTTTGCAGAGAAACTGGCAGGCGAAATGGCCAGGAGTGGCACAGGGGAAGGCCCTGTTGCCCCTGTTGTTTACATAGCAACCTGCATTCCCGGCGACGATGAAATGCGGCAAAGAGTCGAGAACCACAAAATACGCAGGCCTTCACATTGGAAAACAGTAGAAGAACCGCTGGACCTTGCGGGAGCGTTGAAACGAGAAGGTACGGGCAGCCGGGTGGTACTGGTAGATTGCCTCGGCCTGTATGTGACTAACCTTTTCTGTCAGGAAGCCGCGGATACGCCTCAAAACGACAGGTGCCATGATGTGCTGGGTGCTGTAAGGGAAGTCGCCGGAGCTGCTCGAGATGTACCCGCCCATGTGATTGTGGTTTCAAATGAAGTAGGAATGGGTTTGGTTCCTGAATATCCACTCGGCCGGCTGTTCAGGGATGCACTTGGCTGGGCAAACCAGATATTGGCTGAAGCGTCGGACCAGGTTTACTTCATGGTTTCGGGGATTCCTGTTGCAGTCAAGCCGTGACTGCTGGTCCTAGGGCCATCTATGGAGATTCAGAAGGGTGGGGCACTACCCGGCCTTGATGTCTGATTCGGTTCCAGGGTTAACCAGGGAGGTTCAGAGGAGGGCCATGAGATTGCCCGGTGTTTTTACGGGTACTGGTGTTTTGAAATGTTTGCTCATGGAGCAGCTACCCAAACTAAGGAGTGATGCAGGTGTGGCCAAAGCTGTGAGATTTCAAGATCGCAAGCATCCATGTGATGCAGGTATGGCAAAAGCTGTGATGTTTCAAGGCACTTCATCCAGTGCCGGCAAAACAATAATGAGCACTGCCTTGTGCAGAATCCTAAGGCAGGACGGGTTTAAGGTGGCGCCCTTTAAGGCTCAGAATATGTCTGGCAATTCGTTTCTGACCCCGTCGGGCGAAATCAGCGTGGCTCAGGCCATTCAGGCCGAGGCGGCAGGTGTTTTGCCTACAGGCGACATGAATCCGGTGCTGTTAAAACCTTGCGGTGACATGATATCAGAAGTAGTTATCCAGGGAAAACCCGTAGGCCGGCTCCACGCCGGTGAATATCGATCCCGGTACGTACCTGAGTTTAAGAAGGCTATCATCCGGTCATACCGGCGCCTGAGTGAGGAGTACGACGCAGTAATCATTGAGGGTGCAGGCAGCCCTGTTGAAGTCAACCTCAAAGACAGGGATATCGCAAACATGAGAGTTGCCAAAATGGCACAAGCGCCTGTACTTCTTGTTGCCGACATCAGTCTGGGAGGAGTCTTCGCTTCCATTGTCGGCACACTGGAACTTCTGGAGAAAGACGAACGGGAAATGGTAGCAGGTCTGATAATAAACAAGTTCCGGGGAGGCCTTTCGCTTTTTGAGCCCGGGGTTGAATTTTTGGAGAAAAGGACAGGCAAGCCGGTCCTGGGTGTTGTACCGTACATTCCCGGTTTGGGCATTTCAGAAGAAGATTCAGCAACCCAGCGCAACCAGGGTGGAAAGGCCTGCCTGACAAGGGATGAGCAGCAGAGAGAAACCGCATATGACCGTGTGGCTCAAGTGGTGCGGCAGAGCCTTGATATCAGCCTTATCTACTCTATTGCCGGACTGGAGTCAAACACGTGCGCTGGCCTGGGCACAAGCACACCATGCTGAGAAGATGCCGGGGCTGTGGCAAGATCACGGTCGAACGCCGGCGAAGGTGCTTTGGTACAAGACTATGGTTAGGAGATATTGATATGGAACAACTTCAAACAGCAAAACATCCTGGAGCAGGTATCAAGCAGTTGACTCTGGCCGCTCTCATGGTTGCCCTTTCAGCCGTTGGTGCTTTCATCAAATTTCCCGGCCCATTGGGCAGTATTGCCATGGATTCATGTCCGGGCTATTTGTACGCATCCATATGCGGGCCGCTTGGAGGGGTATCTGTTGCCTTCCTTGGGCACTTGGCCAGCGCCTTTACTGTCGGCTTTCCTCTAGGGGTTCCTATTCACCTGGTGGTTGCTGCAGAAATGGGCCTGTGTGCTGCTGTTTACGGATGGATTGGACGCAGGCTTGAGGCCGGCGGCGGAATTGGAACTACAGATGGAAGGGCAAGGACTCTGGCCGGCAGATCGTCGAGGCCCTGGTTACTGGCAGGCCTTGTGGCCGTTGTGCTGAACGGAGCAGGTGCACCTCTGGCCCTTTCGCCGTGGCTGGGAATGGCTGCTGTAGTGCCTTTGATTCTTCCATTGACAGTTGCGTCGCTCATGAATGTGGCCCTGGCGATTCTAATGCGTAGAGTATTGAACTCAAAGAGGGTATCAGAGGGTATTAGGTAACTGCAGGGTTTCATCAGCGCCCGCAAAGGGGGAGAATCTGCCGTGTTGTGCTGGGACGTAGACGCCAGGAAAGAAAAATACCGTGATCTTACACTGGTTACTTTGGATGAAGGTTATGTATTGGCAATAGCTTGCGATTCAGCCGGAGGCATAGGCCCTAAGGAACTGGACAGCGTGAAAGTACCGGGATATGTGCTTGGAAGGTTTACAGCCAGGGTTGCCCTTATGGAATTGCTTGCAGCCGGGGCAAAGCCTGTAGTTCTCGTGAGCAACGTGTGTGTTGAGCCCGACCCAGGCGCCCGGGAGATAACCAGGGGAATCACAGAGGAACTCAGATTAGCAGGGCTGGACTCAAGCATTGCAATCACAGGAAGTACTGAAAAGAACATTCCTACCAGACAGACAGGCCTGGGAGTTACAGCTATTGGGATTGCCAGGGCGGGGAGTTTGAAGCTAGGAACGGCCAGGCCCAATGACAGGTTGTTTTGTGTTGGCATTCCCAAGGTCGGAAATGAGGTCAGTTTGGATGATCCGGATCTGGCTACTCTTAAGGCTGTAATTGCTTTGCGCGCCTGTCCCGGAGTTCACGAAATCGTTCCAGTCGGTTCCCAGGGGATACGGCGGGAGGCAGAAGTACTGGCTCAGACTGAAGGCCTGAAACTGCACTTAGGCCCGGTGGCCGGCCTGGACATGGAAAAATCAGCGGGGCCTGCTACGTGCTTTATTATTGCTGCTGAGCCAAGTTCATCTCTTGGTTCGCGTCAGGATTCATCTTCCTGTTCATATCCAGGTTCGTTTTCGGGTACGTCCCTGGATTCGGGCCTGGAATTATCTCCAGGCTCGTTCTTGCAAGACAAGATTCAAAGCCTTGTGGTTCAGCCCGTGCGAGATATCGGGCACATCAGCCCAAGGTAGAATTGGGTCTTTAGCTGGAGTGATTGTCACCGGGCAGGCCGCCCGGTATGTCTGAAGGAGTAAGTGGAGAAGAAGCAAAGGAGCATAGAGCAAAGTGATTCCGCTAAACATTGAAGTCTTGATGGCCTTCGGCGTTGATTCTGCGGCAGGAGATCCGCCGCGCAAGTCTCACCCGGTTGTTATCATGGGTAGAGCCATCTGTATACTCGAATCAGCGCTGCGTTCCTTTTGCACAAGCAAGAAGTCCGAGCGTCTCATGGGAGGGGTTTTAGCTGCTGCTGTGGTTTGCGGTTCTTTCTTCGCATGCAAGTTGGTTATCGCTTTGGCCGCTTGCATCAACCCTGTTGCCGGAACATTGGTATCTCTTTGGCTCATGTCCACAACTCTTGCTGCCAGAGACCTCAAAGATGCAGCCTATAGAGTGTATGCTCCTCTCAAACAAGGCAACCTGCCTGAGGCTCGCGGCAATCTTCAGATGATAGTAGGCAGAGATACCGGGTCATTGCCCTATGAGGAGATAGTCCGGGCGGCAGTTGAGACAGTGGCGGAAAACACCTCGGATGGTGTAATAGCGCCTTTATTCTATGGCTTTATCGGAGGTGCTCCTCTTGCCATGGCTTATAAGGCGGTGAATACCCTTGACTCAATGGTTGGTTACAAAAACGATAGGTACCTTGATTTCGGATGGGCGTCAGCCAAGCTGGACGATTTGGCAAACTATATTCCCGCAAGGATTTCAGGTGCGCTTTTGGTGATGGCGTCATGTCTTTTGGGATTAGATGCCAGGCGGGCGCTTTTAGTCATTCAAACAGACGCAAAACTTCATCCGAGCCCAAACAGCGGGGTCTGCGAAGGAGCTGTGGCAGGCGCACTGGGAGTAAGGCTTGGAGGGCTCAACTTCTATGGCGGTGTGCCATCTTTCCGTCAGCATATGGGCAAACCTTTGCAGCCTTTGGAATCATGCCATATACGTCAAGCAGTTGCTCTCATGTACCTGTCTTCGGCGCTTGGAGTTGTAATAGGAACAGCCATTTCACTGGGATGTGGGGTAAATGCAGTTTGCGAGATTGGGCCTGTCCAGGTTGTGGCCGGCTTAGTTTCAATATGGCCTATCTGCATGTTTGGAGGTTTGTCATGAAACGGATGGGTAGTGTATCTGATGTTAATTGTGGTGCCAACGGCAACGGTAGTGGCCCGGGCAACCGCTTTGCCGGTGGTAATGTGAATGGCTCGAGTAACAGGCCAGGCAGCCGCCTGGGTAACATGACTAGCCGGTTACTATCTGCAGCTGGCTTTCTGACCAAGATTCCAGTGCCTGGGTGGGCTCTCATGGACCAGGCGAGCCTTGCTGCCTCGCCTCCGTATTTTCCTGCAGTTGGCGCAGGAATAGGCATTGGATTGGCAGCCTTTGATCGTCTCGTTGCCAGGCTGTTTCCCTTGCCCGTAGCATGTATATTGGATCTTGTTTTGCTCTTTGTGGTGACAGGTGGGATGCACTGTGACGGATTGATCGATACTGCCGATGGCCTGCTGGGGGGCACAACACGGGAAGATGCTCTGCACATCATGAGGGACAGCCGCATTGGCGCCATGGGTGCCATAGCAGCGGTTCTCCTTATTCTGGCCAAATACGCCCTGCTCATCTCCTTGCCGGTTTTGTTGTCTGGAACCTGGAGGCTTGCTGTTTCGGAGATTTCCAATAGTCTGTGTAAAACTTCGGCCGGTGCTTTGCAGATTGGAATCGTGAAATTGAGGATAACCGGTTTTCCAGGCAGATTGAACCTAGCAGGCAGTTTACTACCTTTCCATATACTGCCCCTCAGAGGCCGTCTGCCCGCATTGCTTTTGGCACCTGTTATGGGAAGGTGGGTAATGCTGTTGGCCATATCTATCTTTCCATATGCCAGGAAAGAAAACGGAATGGGGATTGTGTTTGCTTCTTCCGGCCGGGAGTTTGGAAAGGCTCAGGGACAGAAGCAAGAACAGGAGCAGGGCCGGCGCGCAGTTCACGATCAAGGTAAGGGGCAGAACCAGAAGCAAGGAAATGATCGCAGGCTAAGGAGCCGCCTGTATGTATCTGCTGTTGTGACTGTCATTTTGGGCACTGTCGTTGCCGGAACCAGAGGGGCGCTTGCGTTTACCCTCTGCAGTTTGGTGACCTTGCTCTGGGGGAGAAGAGTATCGGCCTTTTTGGGAGGGCTTACCGGGGATATATACGGTGCTTTGTGCGAAATCTGCGAGGTTGTTACCTTGCTGGTGTTTTGTGTAGGAATCTAGCGAAGGTGGACGGAGCGGGGTACACGCCAGCAAATTCAAAGTGATGAAATGAGGAGGCTGACCAATGACGTATACTCATGGAAGCAATGTAGAGGCTGGCAGAATTACGAAGGCTGCACGGGACGACTCAATGATGTATGTTCATGGAGGTAACGTAGCCCTGGCTTCGAGGCTTTATGGCCTTGGCCAAGAAGCGTTCCTGGATTTCAGTGCTAATGTGAATCCTTTTGGCCCATCCGAAGCGGCTTTGGATGCCATTACCGCCAATTTTGGGCGGATCTGCCGCTACCCTGAGCCTACATGCAGTGAACTCAGGGATACTCTTGGCAGGTACTTAAATATTGGGCCCCACAGAATCATTGCCGGGAACGGTGCTAACGAACTAATTCATCTGGTTGTACGGGCCATGAAACCCGGTCGCGTCTTGATCGTGGCTCCCACATTTTCTGAATATGGACGTGCAGTAGAGATAGAGGGTGGGACTGTACAGTGGTTTCCTGTAAGGCGAGAACAGGGCTTCCTGCCTGACATGCAGGAACTTGCGGCACAACTTCCAGAGGTTGACATGCTCTTTATCTGCAACCCAAACAATCCTTCCGGCGCTTTGTTTTACCGGGACGAGTTCTTGGCAGTGGCCGATAGGGCCGGCGAGCATGGTGTTGTGGTAGTTGTCGATGAGGCTTTTGTCGATTTCACAGAAAGGCCGAACCAGGTGACCTTGCGCTATGAGGCTGTTTTGCGAGAAAACCTTCTTGTCATTGGATCACTTACGAAGTTCTTCGCGCTGCCAGGATTGCGCCTGGGCTACGCTATTGGATCCGGATCTTTGATAAAGCGTCTCTGGGATGTCAGGGACCCGTGGAGCGTCAACTGCCTGGCACAGGCAGCTGCCATAGCGTCTATTGAGGATGATGCGTATATCCGTAAAACGAGAGAATGGATAAGTGTGGAAAGGCCTTTTCTGTTTAGATCATTATTCAGGATTCGGGGTATCGAGGCCTATTCGCCGTCTGCCAACTACGTATTGTTGGATTTGCGTGGCACCGGGTTTACTGCAGAACGGCTACAAAAAGCATTAGGGCCCAAGGGAATTTTGATAAGAGATTGCAGCAACTATCCTTTCCTTGATGAGTACTACGCTCGTGTTGCAGTAAGAACAAGGGAAGACAATACTGCTCTTCTTGCCACACTCGAGGATATTTTAGTGGGTTAGGCGGGGGAAGATGACGGTCGAAGAAATTGGGCACATACTGCTTATAAGACATGGTGAGACACCTGCTACCCTCAACCGCAAGTATGAAGGGAGCGGCAACAGTTCTTTGACTGCAACCGGTCAAGAGCAGGCCCGAAACCTTTCCCGTATATTGGAGCCTGTGAATATTTATGCGGTCTATTCAAGCCCTAAGAGAAGGTGTTTGCAGACAGCAGAGGCTATTGCTGAACCCCATTCCCTGGCTGCGCAGGTTGCACCAGGCCTTGAGGAAGTTGATTTCGGTTCGTGGGAAGGTTTGACTTTCACGAAAATCCAGCAGAAACACCCTGATATGTTGTCCAAATGGATCGACGATCCAGTCCATGTGCGTCCGCCTTCAGGTGAAAGTCTTGAGGAGATGGCAAACCGGGTTTTTCAATGTTTCGATAGAATATGCAGCATACACCTGGGAGACCAGATTATCGCCATTGTTACCCATGGCGGGCCTATCCGTGCATTGCTCAGCCGCACGGATAGGGGAGACCTGAGTGGCTTCTGGGAGTATTCGGTACCTCCCTGTGCAGTGCATTGTATTTCGAATGTACGGCGATAATCTAGCCTTCCATAGCAGAAGAATGAAACATCGGTGAAACATCGGGGAGAAACATCGGGGACGGTCCTAAACGTGTCATCAAGTGCTTCACCAAGGATGAAGGCCTACTCCATTTGTGCAATCCAACTCTCCAGTTGGGGCAGTTCGAGCCCGGATCTGCCTGTGAGGATATGATAAATGCGCCTAATGTGGTTTGTTTGCTTTTTCATAATCTCTTCGGCTCCCGGCCGCATGCCGAATCTATCCGCCCCATGTTTGATAGAGCCGTATATGCTGGCAAGCCTTCTTACACAGGCAAAGACAATGAAGTAGTCAAGGCTTTCCGCCGATCGTCTATAGGTGCTCCTGGAATCGTCTCCGGAAGCACTCATGGATGCGTCTCTAGAAGCGCCTGTGGATTCGTCCTTGAGAGGACCCTTGGAAGTGACTGTGGATGCCCCCCTGGCCCCTCTGGAATGGAGTGGCGAATCGTCGCCTATGCAGGGTTTTCGCCTGTAAGATTCCAGCATTGCCTGGCCTTCGGTATCACCTATGAGCAGCAACGACCAGGCCAAATCGAATCGGAAATCCGATACCCTGGATTGAGTCCAATCGATCACGAAAACGTTGTTTTGCCGCTTGCCCAGCCCCTTGTCTTGCTGGCAATGCTCGCGGTTGACGCACTGGGGCCCGTCCTTGTCTTGACTGAATGTATCTTCGACAAGTATGTTCTGGGCATGGAAATCATAGTGGATGATAGATGGACGAGAGGGCTTAACCTGATGCATATTTGCCCCTAACCACGAAAAGGCAGGTTCGAAGACGTTATTGTCGAGAAAGCTGCGGTACCTCTCAAACTCAGACAACTCTTTCCGGATTATCAAATGGGTGCTCAAAGATGCAGTTTCCGGGTCAAATTCAGCGGGGTCAAGGTCATGTAACCCTGCAAACAGAGAGGTGAAGAGATCAAGCACTCTCAGCCTCTCCTTACTGCTTGCGCCTGCATATACTCGGCCCAGGGTAGTCCCACAGATTCTCTGCATTACGACAAAGGGGGCTCCCAGACACGTAGCATCAGTTTGACAACCAAAAACCTCCGGCACAGGATACCCGGCATTGAAGAGGTGTCTCATCACACCGAATTCTCTCCGGCACTTAATGGCGGCCTGGGACTCAGGCTTATCCATGTACATCCGGAGAATGAGGGGGATTGTCGTGGACGGCGTTACAAGATCAAAAGAATACACGTCGCATTCCCAGCCGTCGGTGATTTTTATTAGGTTTTGCACTCCAATGTCTGCGCGGCCGCTGGCAGGCGAAGAGCGTTCACAGGGCCCGCGCCGCCGTTCTGAAAATGACAACCCTATGCAGAACTCCGTCAGTTTTCGGACCTTGTCTTTTGTGATTGATGTCATTGTTCCACCGCCTTTCGTGTATGAAGTCAGCTCTGGAGGGGCCGGGTGATGAAACATCGGGGACGGTCCTAACCGTTTCATCAGACTCATGCTGGTACCTTCGCTACTTTGCCGGATTCATACGTGACGCCAAGGGTATTATGGTAACCTGACACATTTAGAACCGTCCCCAATGTTTCACCGTTCAAGTATCAAGATTCCGTAAGGACCGATGCTCACATTACCTGTCACTGCATTTCCACTTATCATGTCTCGGTACCCGGTATCGCCAAGGTTAACGGATTTCTCATTAGAGCCATAGTTGGATATGAACACGTAATCCTTCTGTCCGTCGGTTCTCACTTGCGCTGTTACGCCGAAGGGCAGATCGGCATCGAGCACCTTTTTCAATGTGATTCCCTTTGCTTTCAAGCTGCAGGTGACCGCTTTGTAGAAATCGCTTAGAAACTCGTCGTTGTTTCTGAAGGCAATATAGTATGCTTTGCCATTGGCGAAATCGTTCACGGTTAAAGCAGGCCGTCCGGCATAAAAATCTTTCTTATATACTGCCAGGGGCCGGGCTGTTTCGCAGTGGATAAGGTCGCAAAACACTTCCGCCTTGTATTCACGGTTGCCTGGCTTCTCCGCGAGGGCATTTGCCTGTTGCGATGTACTATTGTCTGGAAATTGCTGTTCACACTGGCCGTTGTAGTCTGAATTGGCCTGGGATCTTATTTCACAGTTGTCGCCATCCTCCGGATTTACCCCGAACTCGTGTTCAAAGCCATCCAGCAGAACTACCGAGTTTACGTCGTGATTATACAAGCAGTCGATTTCCTCAGACCATATCCCCGTGACTTTTCGCAGTGGCCCGGGGAATCCCCCAAGGAAGCAAAGGTCATTCTCATCTGCAATTCCGCTGAGGTATGTTGTGACGAATGTCCCGCCGTTTCTCACGAATTTTTCAATTCTTTCGCCCACGCCTGGCCTGACCATATAAAGCATTGGGGCAACCAGGAGATTGTATTTGGAAAAATCACAGTCCATATTGATGACGTCCACAGGGATCCCGTTTTCCCAGAATGCCCTGTAATGGCTCTGGCAGGTTTCAAAGTAGTCCTTCCTGTCTTTCCGCGGCCCTTTGCAGACACTTATGGCCCAGGAGTTTTCCCAGTCGTATATCACCGCCACCTCGGGTTCCACGGAAGTTCCCAGAACGGGCGTTATCTTCGAGAGGATTTCGCCTACCTGCTTTACGTCGTTAAACACCCTTGTGTTTTCGTGTCCGCAGTGGTCAACGACTGCGCCGTGAAGTTTCTCGTAAGAGCCCCTGCTTTTCCTCCACTGAAAATACTGCACCGACTCAGAACCGTGGGCGATAGCCTGCAAAGATGCCAGCACGTGCATTCCGGGCCGCCTCAATTTGCCCACGGGCTGCCAGTTTGTGGCGCTTGGGGAACTCTCCATCAATGCAAAGGGCTTGCCGTGTTTGAGGGAGCGGTTTATGTCGTGGATGAATGCCCGCCTGCTTCCTTCAATAGGGTTAGGCCTTTCCCCATGCCAGTACGGATAATTATCCCAGGAAACGAAGTCTACATAGGGAGCGAATTTCCAGTAGTCAATTCCGTTTTCTATGTTTACATATTCATCGAAGTTCGTGGTTACGGGGATATCAGGCGTGATCTCTCTTAACGGCCGGATTTCGTTTTTGAAAAAGTCGATTGTCTGGTCCGTGGTGAACCGTTTCCAGTCAAGATGTAATCCCATGATTGAATATTCTCCATGGGGCGCCGGCGGTTCGATCTGTTCCCAGCTTGTATATGCGTGGCTCCAAAAGTTTGTCCACCATGCCTTGTTGAGCTTATCCAGGTCGCCGTCATATTTGTGCTTGAGCCATTCCCTGAACTCTGCCTGGCACAGTTCGCAATGACACTGCCCGCCGTATTCATTGGATACATGCCATGCGATAAGCGCTGGGTGATCTTTGTATCGTTGTGCGAGCCTGGTATTGATAATGCGGACTTTCTCTCTGTAGATGGGTGAGGTGAGGCAGTGATTGTGCCTTCCCCCGTGGAGGTTTCGTACCCGGTTTTCCCTTGTTCGCAAGACTTCAGGATATTTCTGAGACAGCCACGCAGGCCTGGCTGCGCTTGGCGTGGCCAGCATTGCGTATACGCCGTGCTTGTGCAGGTTATCCAAGGTGTGATCGAGCCAGCCAAAGTCGAAGGCCCCTTCTTCCTTCTCAATGGAAGACCACGCAAAAATCCCGACGCTCATTACGTTGCACTCTGCAAGTTTCATTAAGCGGTAGTCCTCTTCGAAGATCTCAGGCATATGGAGCCATTGATCCGGGTTATAGTCAGCACCATGCAAGAAGAATGGTGCTTTGCTGCTGATCGGGGCGTATTTGAGCGGGTGTCTGGTGTTGTCCGATTGCTTTGAAGGACTGGATGTTGTAGTAACCGACAAAGAGGCACGAGTTCCGTCAGCAGTGAGAGGTTTACGATCTTGCTGGTGTTCGCCGTATTTCGGGGTTTTCGGCATTTGGATTCACTTCCTTGTTGTCATTAATCTTCTTTACCGCCGCCATGTCTTTTTGCTGTCATGTCATTGCGGTTTTCAATTCCCGGTCTTGCGTATGCAAGCACGCCACGATGTATATATTCAGCCGGTGGTTGTAAATCCCCTTCCGGGCTTGCAGCTGCAAATCCTGCTCACTCCCCGGGTTTTGAGATTGGTTTGGTGCAAGGAAATAAGCCGAAGCCTAAGCCTTTACGGTACGAGCCTTGGCGAAAACAGTTTGATAATGGGTTTTTCATAGGAGCCAGGGGAAGTGGTACACAGGATGTACCGCTCCACCGATGACAATCCGAAAATTGAGCTGCTTGGCACACGTGATGTACCACCCGGTGGGCTTTCCCATGGAAAACGGCATGATGGTGACATTTTCTCAGTCCGTCCATGTCCGCCCCCCAAGTTTTGGCACTTTATTAGGCGCAGGGTGACAATAGCATAGTCCGGTAGCAAGTGCCGAAATTCTTATTGCGCACTTGATGACTATTGCGTATACTAATAGTTGTTCGCTGTAGAACGTTCTTGCACGAACAGCATACAATCTTCAAAGTTTCAAAGTTTCCATTTTCGATGAAACGCGAACTTAAGGGTTTGAACGGGCAGACTCAAAGCATTAAATCAAATGGGTTAGCTCTGAGAAGCTGATGCAGGACAAGGTATTGCAGGGAGGGTAACCGGCGTGATGGATGATTTCAATGTGGGGACGTTCGTGAATCTTCTCAGATCAGTTAACCTGGGAATGTTCAGCATGGCCGATGAAATATTGCAGCAGCACCAGTTCCCTCGTTCCGGTATGGCGATAATGGGCCAGATTCTAAGAAAACCTGGAATTACTGTGAGCCAGGTTGCCAGGCGAACCGGATTTGCCAAATCCCATGTATCCAAGACAATCGATACCTTATCCGGTCAAGGATTTGTGGAAAGACGGCAAGACCCGTCTGATCAAAGATTGGTATGCCTCTTTGCCACCGAAGAGTTGAAAGAACGGTTTGCAGAGATGAAGGCGGCAACTGATCGACGTCTATCGGAGGTGCTCGCTGTATTTCCCAAAGACAGCCTGGATTCGCTTGTGGAAGGGCTTGAGATGCTAAACAGAGCCTTAGAAGAATCCAAGCAGTCAAGGCATGGCTGACCAGCGATTATGCACTCAAAGATTAGGGCACGCCGGAAGGTTGTCAGACACAAACAGTCAATGAAGAGTATATGGGTGCCAAAACTAAGCCTAACGCTACGGAAGCCGCAAAGGGCCTAAGGTTAGCAGAAAATTGACAGTGAATTAGTAGCAGATGCAGCCATGCCCGGGGCAAAAGCTGCAAGTGGACAGTAGACGAACAGTAGGCGAACAGAAGACGAACAGAAAACGAACAGGAGATGATGCAGTGAGACGGTTCTACCAATACCTAAAGCCGTTTGCTCCAATGGTGATTTTAGTTATGGTCCTGGTATTGCTTCAATCCCTCGCTGAATTAGCTTTGCCGAATCTTATGGCGGATATTGTTGATAAAGGCATTGTACGGGGCGATACCGAATTGATCTGGAGAACAGGTGGGCGCATGCTGCTCGTAGCTTTCGGAGGCACAATTTGCGCCATCCTGGTAGGTTATCTGTCTGCCAAAGTATCATCAGCCTATGGAAGGAATCTTCGTACTACTGTATTTTCACATGCGACGTCTCTTTCCCTACATGAGTTCGACAAGGTTGGAACGGCTTCTTTGATTACCAGAACGACTAACGATATCACCCAAGTACAGATGGTAGTACTGATGACGTTGCGTATAGTTATGAGTGCACCCATGATGTTCATCGGCGGCGTCATAATGGTATTTTCGAAAGAACCCAGGCTATCGCTTCTGCTAATTGCAGTATTGCCTGTTGTTGCTGTAATGGTTCTTGTTGTGTCGAAAAAGGGGTTGCCTTTGTTCAAAGCGCTGCAGAAGAAACTGGACAGGCTGAACCTTGTTCTACGCGAGAGCCTAACCGGCGTTCGTGTAATCAGGGCATTTGACCGGATTGGTTATGAAACTCAGCGATTCGACGAGGCAAATAAGGACCTTACGCAAACGGCTGTAAGGGTGCACCGTATTATGGCTGTCTTAATGCCTCTAATGACCTTAACAATCAATTTCATGACCATTGGTATTATATGGATTGGCAGTCGTCGAATCGATGCAGGTTACTTGGAAGTTGGCGGCCTGATGGCGTTTATTCAGTATGCCATGCATATACTCATGTCTCTTATCATGGTTTCCATGATTTTTGTGATGTTGCCCCGTGCGTCGGCGTCGGCATCACGAATCAATGAAGTGCTTGATTGCACTCTGGAATTTGCCGGTGCGGTTGCGGTAGGCAGAGTTCACGCAACCCAACCTGCAGCCGGGGATTTTCCAACCATGCCGTCAGGGTCTATGCAAGGCGACGAACTTGAAATACAAGGCACTGTTGAATTTCGGGATGTTACCTTCAGCTACCCCGGCGCGGAACAGCCTGCTCTAAGCAACGTATCGTTCCTGGCCAGGCCGGGCGACGTGACAGCGATTATCGGCGGAACAGGCTCGGGCAAATCTACTTTAGTCAACCTCATTCCAAGGTACTACGATGTAGACAGCGGGCGGATTCTTATAGACGGCATGGATATCCGCGACATGCCTCATGAAACCTTGCGCAAGCACATTGGTTTGGTTCCCCAGCAAGCGGTGCTTTTCAGCGGTACAGTTGCTGACAACATAAGATACGGAAAAGAAGATGCAACTGATGACGAAGTACAATGGGCGGCTGAAATTGCTCAGGCTATTGGCTTTGTGAACCAAATGCCTGACGGGTTTGATTCGTATATCGCCCGGGGAGGCACTAATGTATCAGGTGGGCAGAAACAGCGGCTATGCATTGCCCGAGCGCTTGTAAGGCGGCCCAAAATCTGCATTTTTGATGACAGTTTCAGTGCCCTCGATTTTCGGACTGATGCCAGGCTGCGTGCTGCGTTACGCCGGGAGGCCAAAGATGCGACGATGTTTATTGTAGCGCAGCGGGTGAGCACTGTTATGGATGCAGACAAGATCATTGTGCTCGATAACGGGAAGGTTGTGGGCGACGGAACGCACAGCGAGTTACTGGACACGTGCGCTGTTTACCGGGAGATTGTCTACTCACAGCTGTCAGAGGAGGAAATCGCATGAGCCGCAAGCACAGTGAAGAACACGCGGAGACCCGTGTTTCAGCGGGCGAAAGCCAAACGGGAAGGACTGATGCATTGGAGGCTTCTGGGATGCCCGGAAACAGAAAGGGCCCCGGAGGTCACAAAGGCGCCGTAGAGCCTAAAAGCGGAAGGGGTTCCGGCGGACCCCGTGCCCGGGGCGCGGGCGGCAGGCACGGAGGGCTGCGAATGCCGGCAGAGAAGGCTAAGGATTTCAAAGGCACGCTGAAAAGGCTAGTCAAATATCTTAAGCCCCGCACGCTTGCGCTGGTTACAGTGTTTGTGTTTGCAGCGCTTAGCACTGTTTTTGCCATAATCAGCCCTAAAGTCATGGGCAAAGCTACTACCAAGTTGTTCGAAGGGCTTATGCTGAAAGCAAGGGGAGTGCCCGGGGCCGGTATTGATTTTGCCTATATAGGCCGGATCCTGCTTATTCTGTCAGGTTTGTATGTGGCCAGTGCGGTTTTCAGCTTCATACAGCACTTCATCATGGCCGGTGTAGCCCAGTCAACCGTGTATGAAATGCGCAAGGAAATCGAGGCTAAGTTGAACCGCTTACCCCTCAAAGTCTTCGATGGCCGGACTCACGGAGAAATAATGAGCCGTGTGATAAACGATGTGGATAACGTGAGCTCTACTTTGCAGCAAAGCCTAACTCAAATCATAACTGCTGTTGTAACGCTTGTCGGTGTGCTTGTGATGATGTTGTCTATAAGCCCGCTTCTAACGCTAGTAACTCTAGTTACTTTACCTCTTACCGCTGTTGTCACAGGGTTTGTGGCAAAGCGCTCCCAGGGATATTTCGTAGGGCAGCAAAGGGTGCTGGGTGAACTCAATGGGCACGTGGAGGAGATGTACACTGGGCACAAGATAGTGAAAGCTTTCGGATATGAAGACGTATCCATAGGCCAATTCAACCGGATCAACGAAGAACTGTACGAGCATGGATGGAAGGCGCAGTTCATGTCAGGACTTTTTCAGCCTTTGATTGGTTTCATCAACAATATTGGGTATGTGATTGTGGCAGTGGCAGGTGGCTTCTTGGCGCTGAAACAGGCAGTCGAAATCGGAGATATTCAGGCATTTATTAATTATTCACGACGGTTTACCCAACCCATACGCCAGACGGCAAGTATTGCTAATGTGATTCAGTCCACAGTGGCTTCTGCTGAACGCGTGTTTGAGATCCTCGACGAGCCTGAAGAAATGCCTGATCCCGTCGATGCTGTAACTGCATTTGAACCGTTGGAAGGAGAGGTCAGGTTCCAGAACGTCCGGTTCGGCTACGACGAGGATAATGTGCTCATGGAGGATCTGAGCATTTGTGCGAAGCCGGGGCGGACAATTGCCATAGTTGGGCCTACCGGGGCGGGGAAGACCACCCTTGTTAATTTGCTCATGCGATTTTACGAAGTTGACGACGGCCGGATCACCATTGATGGGTTCAACATCCGGGATTTCAGGCGCGGTGACTTACGCAGGATGTTCGGAATGGTGCTGCAAGACGTATGGCTCTTTAACGGGACCATTAGGGAAAACATAGCGTATGGCCGTGAAGATGCTACCGAAGAGGAGATTATCAAGGCGGCGCAGGCCGCAAGGGCTGATCACTTCATAAGAACGCTACCTGACGGATACGATACTTTGCTGGGTGAAGATGCCGCTAACTTGTCCCAGGGCCAGAAGCAGCTCTTGACCATCGCAAGGGCTATTCTTGCAGATCCTCCAATGATGATTTTGGACGAAGCTACAAGCAATGTTGATACCCGTACAGAGATTCAGGTCCAAAAAGCAATGGAAACCCTGATGAAAGGACGCACCAGTTTTGTGATTGCACACAGGCTATCTACCATCCGTGATGCAGACCTGATTCTGGTTATGGATAAAGGCAGAATCGTTGAGCAGGGAACCCATAGCGGACTCCTTGCACAGGACGGGTTTTATGCCGAACTTTATTACAGCCAATTCACTGGAAGAAACTCTGTGGCTGCAGGTTAGTTTGCGGAAACATGGCAAGTGGGGCATTGGCGATGTGTTGCAAAGATACACCGGGTTGGCTTACCGTATTTCCGGGCCGGCCTTTTGCAGGCGGTATACATGGCGGTAGATTCTCTTGGTCACAGTCTTGATTTGGTTTGGATGAATAGGTTTTGGGTAAGACATCAGCTTAAGGGGTACCGGGTGTTCCCCTCGCCGGTAAGGCGGCTGAACGTAATGATATCCATTCAAATGAAAACCCATTCGCTTGTAGAATCTGATGCGTTTTTTCGCCAGGGAACCCTCTGGCGGTTCTACCTCGAGCACGATCTTTGGCCGGGGTGAGGGTACTGAGGATGGCCCAAACCCTGCCAATGCTTTCGAACCCGCCACTAGGCGAGAAGATGATGACAGACCGCCATGGCTTGCTGCATCACATGCGCCACGTGCATCACGTGTATCACATGCATCACATGCATCACGGCCATTCCCCAGAAGCCTCCTAAGTATTCTCGTCCCGTACCCGTTCCCACGCAGTTTGCGATGAACGGCGAAATGCTCGATGAAGAGGAAGGCGTCAAGGTCCCAAAGGCTTACGAAACCGATCATATTTCCGCCGTCAAAGAACGGCACGAACCTGTAATAGGGGTCTTTGAGCAAGTCTGTTTTGTAGTCATCCGGGTCTCTTCTTTCTTCTTGTGGAAACGCGTCTTCATAAATATTCCAAAATTGCGCAAATCCGGTCACGTAATATTCTCCTTTTGACATTGCTTGAAAACCAGTCGCTGAATCTTTTTCAATATTGCCGGCTGAGCACAAGCACAAAACCTGTGGTCGCAACTGCAAACACAGGTTTTCTGAAGGTACATATTAAATGCAGTGCTATGCTCCGCCTGGTATCAACTTACACCTGAACTCTTGAAGGTTCTTTGTCGCTGGTCGCCAGCCTATTATAACAGGTTAGCATAGTAGAATCAGAATGGCCAACGTCATAGGTACTCGTGGGCCAAAATCATGTATACACTGGAAGTCCAGGTAAATGCACTGTCCTGTAACCCTTTGCCTGAAAGGGCATCGAAGTTTTCAGCCATTCCGTTTTCAGATGCCACTTTGCAGAACCGCCGGGCTATATCCCTTGCCAGGGATTCTTCTCCGGCCTGGTACAGGCCTTCCACTATTAGCATAGTTGCCGGTGCCCAG
>DUTL01000223.1 GCA_012842105.1 Candidatus Fermentithermobacillaceae bacterium
ACGAACAGGGGATTCATCAGGCTGCATGAGATCGCTTAGATCTTCGATGGTGTTGCCAACAAGTTCTTCAGGGTCTTCCGATAGTGTGAAGGCCTTCTTGGCCAACACGGTGCCAAAGTGTTTAAGTTTACGCCTCAGGTATTGATCTTTCAACAAGTGAAGATCGCCCAAGAAGTTTACCGAAGCCGCATTCTCGGCCAGTTCAACAACATCAGCCAAATACGCTTCCTGGCTTGTCGCTTCTAAAGCCGCATAAACAGTGAAAGGGTCGATCGGCTCATCAGCCAACCACTTCTTTTCTAAGATGCCGGCTAGTGTCCGGTGAATAGTTTTATGGAAAAAGTCCTTTGGTAATTCGGCAAGATCTGCGATGCACATCGGGTCTTCGATACACTTACCGATAACGGCTTTTTCCAGGTTTTCAATCAAATCAAAGTTTGGGCCCTGAGTTCGTCCTCCAGCAGTCGCCACTTCTTTTCGCCTCCTTGTGGTGCTTCGTGTTCATCTTTCAGGTAATTCTGATGAGCAACTTCCCAAGTTAAGAAGGTCTCGAAGCCTCTTTGAAGAAATTCTTGTAGCGTCCACTTGTAGGTGAAATAATACCGGTCATCACGAAGAATGGCCGCATAATTGTCTATGGCCTGGCAGATTTCTTCAGAAGTGTAATCTTTCAACTTGGCATTAATGCTTCCCTTAGTTTTGCTATTTAGCGAACGATGTTTGATGATGTCTTTTGAATTCCAGTGCTCGAAGATGTGAGTATATACTTCTTTATTCTTATTTCTTATATCTTTCTTATTACTATTGTTCCCTTGTCGTTTCCTTCGCGCGTCCTTCGTCGTTCCTTCATCGTTACCCACGCTGTTACCTTCGTAGTTCTTAGGGTTCTGATAATACGAGTATTTAACTATGTTTATGACCATTCCGTGTGTTACCTTCGTTGTTTCTATCATCGGTTCCGCCGTTGTTACCTTCGTATTCCCTTCATACGGGTGTTCGCAAGATTGTGCACAAGATGGATTTCGTAGCCATTCCAAAACGCCCCAAACCTCCTTCTTGCTGGGCTTCTCTTTGCGGTAACCGACATAATAAGACATTGCTTCTTGTATCTCTGGAATAGAAGTTCGCACCTGGCCCCTTCTGAGATCGCCATAATTAGTGTACTGGGCACGCAATAATAGCCATGCCCAGATCTTGAAGTATAGCGGTGGTTTCTGCATAATCCCGCTTTCCAGAGTCCTTCGGCTTAGCAGGATATATCCACCAGGAATTAACGGCTTTTGGTCACGTTTGCCAGTAGTAGAATCATGTGATAGAATGTCCTCAGACAATATGCATCACTCCTGCCCCTGCCGATAACAGGGGCTTTTACTTTCTCTAACCATTAACCCACTGCCTCGCCTTCTAGCCATCTGTGAAACGCTTCCTTCGGGACAACAATTCTTCGGCCAATCCTCACGCTGGGAAAGCCTTTACGCTTTGCTAACTCATAGGCCCCGATAAGGTGAATGTCCAGCATAGAAGCAATTTCTGGAATGTTATAGACAACTGGTTCTATGTCTGGTTTCCTGGAAGCTTCCCTGTTTTGCTCTCGCACTCTGATTTCCCCCTCGTTTGGTTCGGTTTTCTCTTGGTAAGTTTGCCTTTGCTTTAGTAACATGCTAGCATAGGGGTAGACAAAAGGTAGACGCTAAACGGAAGGGGATAAAATATGCTTTTCACAGAGGCCGAACACCTGCATAATATTGCCGCGGCCATTGGCTGGACGCCGATTGTATGGCCTAAAATATCGATTAGTCGCGCAATCATTAAGCCCTCTGATGAGCATGTATGGCGGTGGATTACTGACAAGATAAGAAACTGGAACTATCAAGACTCAAAAACCCCCTTTCCCAACCCGATTAATAAAGATCCTCGGTTTTGGGAAAAGGTAAGGCAACTCTATTTTGCATTCAAAAACCATGACATATCAAGAATAGAAAAGTTTTATGGTAGTTATGGGCCGCTTGGTCCAGGTTCGGCCGGGCATTCTTGGGAGGTTTACGCTGCTCTAGTCTGGGATATGGGAAATTCTTTGGGCGAAGAGTTTAGTAAATACTTGTCCTTGATAGATCGCTCATTCACATTTGAATCCTGGGATTGGTGTGAAGAAAACCTAGACTGGTTTCGTATGTTAACCGTATTAACCGAACACATAAAACAGGGTCGAACTTCTGCACTATGGGAAATTATCAATAAGGCAAGTTCAGATATGGTTTTTGATGGGGCTGTTTCTATTCAGGTAGCGCCTAACATATCTGTTTGGCGAAACCCCCATTTACCTGAAACTGATGAACAATCTTTAGTCCCTTTCGTGTGGTTTGCTATCCTGGAAAGTGTGAAGAAACAATTGAGGCAAATTCACCTCGATTTTGATGCTCGGCCTCCCAACGCCAAGGGTTTGCCCTTCTGTTGGAGCTTCCGCCCTAAAGGGGCTATAGAAGCCGCTTTTCTACAATGGTGCTTTCAGGAACTTGCCCCTATGGCAACCGATATCAAGGAGTGTGCTCGTTCAGACTGCAATAACCTTGTGTTTGGGTCTAGGAAAAAATACTGTTCAGAACGTTGTTACCGAACCCAGAAGAAACGAAGATACCGACAACGAAAAAGGGAAGAGGGAAGGGCTCAAAAGTAGATAATTTATACTGCAATCATACTGCAATCTTACTGCAATGCCGAAGAAATTAGATAAAATCAGACAAAACGAATAACAGGAAAAAGGGGCAAAACCCCAGCGTAGACGCTACTTGATTAAACTCGAACATACTAGGTAAAATGCTACATTTAGGATTTAGGATCCAGTGCCCTAAAGGCGTAGGGGTTCAAATCCCCTCCCTCGCACCACTGCTATAGTTCTCCCTAATGTTCAACCAATAACCGTTCACGCTTCCATTCTTGAAACTCAGAAAGGCTGGGACAGGTTATGCATCTTTTCTTTAACAGCAAATGCTGCGGCAATCAATGAAATCACCACTGTATGAATCACAAAATAACGGGGATTCATCTCGGGAGCATATTTTACCCCGCTTAAGGTTATATCTGTCAAAAGTATTACATTAATGTTGTTGCTTACGCCGCTCTAAACTGTCCGAAAGCTACCGGGATTGCCTGTCCACAAACTGCCGGATACAATGTCTGGGAGAATTGCCTAGGAAGGAGAAAGACCCCGGGGATAGGTTCCCGAGGTCCCAAAACACATCATGGTCATTGTATCATGTTACACGAGCACATGGGATAGGAAT
>DUTL01000224.1 GCA_012842105.1 Candidatus Fermentithermobacillaceae bacterium
ACGTAACCGTCGGAGGTTCAACCGATCCTTTGCTAAGGCGCCCCTTTAGCTTGTCTGCAATCGATGCTGAAAACGGGATTATCGAGATAACATGGGCTGTTGTTGGCCGTGGCACCAAAATGATGGCCGGGTGGGCAGTAGGACAATCAGTGAGTGTGTTAGGGCCCCTGGGCAACGGCCTGGACATGAACAAATTGCCCCTTGATCGAGGGCTTGTACTTGTAGCAGGGGGAACCGGGCTCGCCCCTTTAATGCCCCTGGCATCTCAGGCGTGGAAAACAAAGACTAAGACAATCGTATTCTATGGTGCGCGTTCTGCCAATGAACTGCTGGATACCACGTGTTTGGAACAGGGTTGCCAATTGCATATCGCAACAGAAGACGGCAGCGTGGGCTTTAAAGGCCTGGTTACAGACTTGCTGGAAACACATCTGGGCTCTGTTGTCAGAACTTCCGCCGCCGGCAAGGCAACGGTAATATCCTGTGGCCCGAAACCAATGCTCAACCAGGCCAAGCAGATCTGTAACAGGTACGGGTTCCCGCTGCTTGTTTCGCTTGAAGAGCGGATGGCATGCGGTTATGGGCTGTGTCAGGGTTGCGCTGTACAATCCTCCGGGCATAAGCAGGAATATTATCATGTATGCACAGACGGCCCTGTGTTTTGGGCAGACGATATCAACCTGGGAGAGTGCATGAAATGAACCTTTCTACGGATTTGGGCGGGCTTACAATACAAAACCCGGTGATAGCAGCCTCAGGCACGTTTGGGTACGGAGAAGAGTACATAAGGGCAGGAGACATTGGCTGGTTTGGCGCAGTGTCCATCAAGGGCACCACAATAGCCCCCCGGGTGGGAAATACTCCGCCCAGGACCTGCGAAACCCCTTCGGGGCTTCTCAATTCAATAGGGCTTGAAAATCCAGGGGCCGAGGTTGTGATCGGCCGGAAACTGCCGTGGTTGGCTCAGTTCAAGGTGCCTATTATAGCTAACATATCCGCCGGCTCATACCACGAATTTTCCGAGCTAGCCGGCATGTTTGCACAGTCTCCATATGTATCCGCTTTGGAAGTTAACGTTTCTTGCCCCAATGTAAAGGCTGGAGGGATGGCCTTCGGCACAAGCCCGGATACATGCTACGAAGCCACAAAGGCGGTGCGAAAGCGCTGGGAAGGCCCGCTTATAGTAAAACTCACCCCTAACGTAACAGACATAACCTCAATTGCAGAAGCAGCCGTTGAGGGGGGAGCAGATGTAATTTCGCTGATTAACACGTTGCTTGGCATGGCCATAGACATTAGCTCAATGCGGCCTGTCCTGGGCAACGTAAAGGGCGGGCTTTCGGGGCCTGCCATAAAGCCTGTGGCGCTCAGGTGCGTTTGGGAAGTGTCTCAGGCTGTTTCAGTTCCTGTGATAGGAATGGGCGGAATATTTTCGGCGCAGGACGCCCTTGAATTCATAATGGCGGGAGCTAACGCGGTTGCACTGGGAACGGGCCTGCTAACTGACCCTGAAATGCCCAGAAAAGTGGTCCTGGGTATCCGGGAATACTGCGCTGCCCGGGGAGTTGGATCGCTGCAGGAGATTGTGGGAACGGCCTGGGACTGATCAACTATGTTTACGGGATACAGGCCTGTGGCCGGTTGCGGTGGCATGGTTGTGAATCCCATGCCTGGGAACGCTCATTTTGTCAACGGGCCTTTACAATGATTGTTTTTGCGCCCCTGTATGTCACAAAACCCGGAGGGCTGCCTCCGGGTTTCTTAATGGCTGCAGCGTCAATCCAATCCACCTCAACTTTGCCTGATGTGGCTGCTTCCGAATACCTGGCTGCCAGGCCCGCAGCCCAATCAAGAGCTCTTGAGGTGACAGTTGCTCCTGGAGCGGGCCGGAGCAGAACATGCGCGCCTTTGACCCCTTTTGCGTGTAACCATATATCTCCCGGTTTCCTTAGATGCCGTACCAGATAGTCATTGCCTGCCGCGTTCTTGCCGACGTAAAGCACAGTGCCATCAAGCCCGTCCATTACCTGCACTGTTTCACCGGTAGGTTTCCGGGAAACTTTCTTGCCACGTGAAACCGGGCTAAGGGCCTTTTGCTTGCGCTGGGGAATACGGATATTGCACTTGCCGGCGATTTCCACCAGTTCATCTTGTACAGACAGAAGGCTGCTTATGTCGTCGTCCCGGTTCAGGCGTTCTTGAATGCTGTCAAGCCGTGCAATATAGGATTCTGCTTTCTCTAACGAAGATCTGAGTATTTTGTTGGCCCGCTGGAGCTTGGCATATTTAGCATAGTACCTGCGGGCATTTTCATTGGAAGTGAACCTGGGGTCAAGGGGTACACAGGTTTCTACCGGAGGATCTTGATAATAGTCCAGCACTTTGATTTCATTGTGGCCTCTGGGCAACTCCCGGCCGCTTGAGTGTATGAGCTCTCCCCAAATACGGTATTTCTCATACTCCTTTGCCTTTTCCAGATCTTGCTTTTGCGCGTCAAACCTTGCGGTTACCTTGGCTGCAAGTTTCTTGTGCATTGATCTTGCCTGAGACTGCAGTGCAGTATAGCTTGTGTAGTGCAGCAAGTATGCCCGGTATGCCGACACGCCCTCAAGCAAAGACCCGTAGGTTTTTACCGGCTCCAGGTGATGCAAGGGCAATACGCCAAGCAAAGGTTCTCCAGACCGGCGTATATACAAGGCAGGGCAAAAACGCTTGTATAAGAGCAGATCTCTTGTCTCCATAAGGGTTTCGGCCAGATTTTCCGCGTTTTCAGGGCCTAACGGCTGCCGGTTGGGCAGCCCTGTCTTTGCGAGGAGGCTTATGGCAAGATCCTTGCCAAGCCCTTCCACATGTGAGATTAGAGACATGTAAGCAGGCTTGCCTGTGGAGCAGATTTTATCCGCCAGCCAGGCGGGGTTTTGGACAGACAGCAAGTTGTGTTTTGGCGATTCAGGAGGTACGTATGGGTTGCCCGGTTCTAACCTTTGCCTTGCCCGGGGGATGCTAAGTTCTACTACGCCGTTTAGCAT
Source organism: Candidatus Fermentithermobacillaceae bacterium (assembly GCA_012842105.1). Lineage (GTDB taxonomy): Bacteria > Bacillota > Sulfobacillia > Fermentithermobacillales > Fermentithermobacillaceae > DTU015. Next base: position 3,030 of record DUTL01000224.1, read on the forward strand.
GAGCCCAAAACCACCGCTTCCTCCGGCGGCATCAAAGACAAGGTTATAGTCGCTAATATTTCCAAAGTCATCATGCCCGGAAAAGTCAAAATAGAGGATTCTGTCAAGGCCTTCCTGGCGGATTCGCTGAAGAATTCCGCCTTCAAGGCGTTTTCTCAATCCAAGGCACACACCTGACGGAACCCGTGGGGTTTCAGGCTTATCATCCGCTACTCCCACAAAGGGACGCCCTTTTTCGAGAGACAGCACCAAATGTGACTTGAACTTGTTGCTCCAAAGGTAAAACAATAATTCTTTCTCAGACGGGTGATATATTTTCTGCACCCTCAGTGGAAGGTATCTGCCAATCTCATGTCGTATAGCATAAAGGGATATTCCATCCAAGTATGATCCACCTCACGAATCTGAGTATATCTGTAAACACAGGTTGGGTTCAATATTGGAAAGAGGTGATACCTGTGACTGGCTGGTTTGATGCAAACGCTTTCGGGCAAGAAGGTTTTTCTGTTGTGGAGCAATACCCGGACGGTATCAGAGTCGTAAAGGGCCACTGTGAAATACATGTCCAAAAGGTGCCGGAAGGCGTGGCCCTGGATGTACCTGTCATGGCGCTTCGGGGAAAGAAAGCGCCTTCTGAGGCGCTCATGAGTTACCTGCTTGAAAGAAACGGAGCCATGAACGGCCCTGGCTTTTTCGCAATGAAGGAAGGCTGTATTTACTACAGGGCAATTGCCTACTGCCATGAAAGCATTGAAAAACTTGCGCTTCATATGCAAATCACCATTGAGAAATTAGGGCCAAAGATAGTCAATGTGGCCAAACAGTGAATTGCTGCCAAAGCGGAATTTGTGCAAGCATTGGAGAGGACAATAATGAACCGGAATAAGTGTAATGTAAGACTCCTGGTGTGCGACCTGGATGGGACTTTGATAGGGCCGGAAGATCGCGGGCTTGATGCTGCCAAGCACACTCTTGATTTTTGCCGTATGCAGGGAACCAGGGTTACCGTTGCAACGGGAAGGGCTTTTGGCGCAGCAAAGAAACACCTTGTGTATTTGGGGATAGACGAGCCAATAATAGCTAACGGAGGTGCCCTTATTGCCAGGATTGGTGAACCTCCTATATACGAAAAAATCATAGACAGGCATGTAGCCCAGAATATTGCATTGGAGCTCAAAGCACTGGGATACCCGTTTTACTTTCTGGTCCGAAAAGACATGTATACCCACGTGAAGGGGCCGGAAACAGAAAAGTATTCCAGGCTTTTGGGGTACCGCATCAATATAGTTGAGTCCATACGGGAAATACCGGGAGCTCCCACTCAAATAGCTCTGAGGGTGCCTCCGGAAGAATCCGACAGAATCTTAAGGAGTCTGCACGCAAAATGGCTGCCGAAAGTAACCGTGATCAAGAGTTTGCCTCACCTTCTGGAGATTCAGCCGCCAGGAGTATCCAAGGCCAAGGCAGTTGAGTTTCTGGCTGGCTCTATGAATATAGACAGGGAAGAGGTGCTGGCAATCGGACCACATCAGCATGTCAAGGTCATTGAGCCCATCTCCGATTGCCAGCACCTCTTCCATGTCTATATTCATAGAGCCAGCCAGAAACTCAACTGCCTTGGCATCAAGAGTTTGCCTCACCTTCTG
>DUTL01000225.1 GCA_012842105.1 Candidatus Fermentithermobacillaceae bacterium
GTTGTGGGAGGCTCACGCCTGCAGGCTTTTAGCCCAGGTGGCCCAGAACCATGTCTATGTTCTCTTGGGCCAAGGAGCGGAATTCCGGGAGTTTACGGTGAAGGAGCTGTCTTAACTTGTCTTTGTTCCGCATAAGGCTCGTGAATTCATCTTGGATGTTGAAATTTGGCTCTATGGCAGGACGGGGCAGCACTGGGCAACCTGCGCTTCTACAGAAGGCGCCGATTTTTGGATCGATCTCAATCCCCATAAACGGCACCTGAACCCTGGCTGAGAGTATCAGGGTATGCAGGCGCATTCCCAGGCAGAACTCTCCCCTTCCCAGGGCGCCTAAGGCGTCTTCAGGCGAAACGTTTGAAACCGCGCCCATGGGTTTTTGCCCAGCCGAAGTGAGTTTCCGGTTCAAGGAGTCTGCTATTTTGAGGTCGCGTTCTTGCATGGCGAAGAAACAAGGATTGAAACCTTCTTGCCTTAACCAGGCAATCACCTCCACAAGCTGTTGCTGGAACCAGGCCGGCGAGTTTACGTGGCGCATGGAAACCCATACTATCCCCTGGGAGACGCTAATTCCGTGATCCTCAAGGATAGAGTCAACTATGTGATTAGGCGAAGGGTTTAGCAAAAACGCAGGGTCTGCCGTTACATGTACTTCTGACAGCACTCCGATATTTCTTAACTCGCTTTTCGATTCAATGTCCCTAACGGTTATTGCCTTTACATTGGACAAAGTATGCTTGGTAAGCGTCCTGCCGATTCGGGAACTGATAGGGCCGATACCGTTTGCATACACAACCACGGGTTTGCCAAGCCAATGAGACAATTCAATGATTGAAAGGTAGTAAATCAGGGATCGCAATGAAGTGGCATCTTGAAGCAAACTGCCGCCGCCAAATACCACAAGGCCCGCCCGGCTAACCGCTCTTGCAACCTCAACCACGTTCATTCTGGGGAATGCTCTTACCCCATAGGTTCTTTCGGTTTCACCCGGGCGCTTTGAAAGAACCATAATATTGAGATCCGGCCGGGCGTTCCTAAGCGCATTAACAGTTGAAGCAAGAATGGCTTCATCTCCTGTGTTGCTAAAGCCATAGTACCCGGAAAGCAGGATATTCGTCACATTTCAGCACCTCGTTTCCTTGATGCTAACGGCACTTTCCTGAGTGCAATGCCAACCTTTGGCCTCTTAGGGGATCATAACAGAAAAACCATATCACCGTAAGCGGCAATAGCTGCACGCAAAAACAAAGGATTGCATGGACTTATTGTAGAAATGTGGCGTAAGATACTCATGGTGCATTAGAAAAGGGTGGATAATGACTTGTCTGTAAGAATCATGGGTGTGGAATTCTATCCGATTACTCTGCAAGGCGCAGTCAATGTTCTGGAATGGATGATGGCGCGTGACGATGGTTGTACCAGGCTTGTCGTCACCGCAAACCCAATCATGGTTATGGCCGCTCAGAAGGATAAGGAATTCATGGGAATTCTGGAGAGCGCTCATTTGGTCGTCCCTGACGGAGTGGGCATTCTTTGGGCTGCCAGGAAGAAAGGTATGGAATTGCCTGAGAGGGTTACGGGAGTTGATCTTGCTTATGCGCTTTTGAACAGGAAGCCTTCCCCCAGGTTCTTCTTTGCCGGAGGCAAGCCCGGAGTCGCAGACAAGGCTGCAAGGAATGTCATTCAATCCATACCGGGAGTGAGAATATGCGGCACACACCACGGTTACTTTAAGCCGGAGGAAGAGGAAGAAGTGGTGGAAGCGATTGCCGGTGCCCGGCCCGATGTTGTTTTCTGCGCAATGGGTTCTCCCAGACAGGAGAAGTTCATCTGGAAATACAGAAACCGGTTGGGGGCCAAAGTAGGCATTGGGCTTGGGGGAGTGTTAGATGTACTTGCAGGAACCCGGAAGAGGGCTCCTGCACATATACAAGAGGCAGGTTTGGAGTGGCTGTACAGGTTGGTTCTGGAGCCGGCCAGGCTCAAACATGACATTGTGCTGTTGGAGTTCGCTGCCAGGATTCAGCTTCAGAGTTACTTTGAACGAAGAAGTGTAAAAGGAGAGTCTCATAATGCACAGACCAAGGAGCAAGAAGAGTCAAACACAAACCATAGAGCGAAAAGCGCGGGAAATCAGAATTGATATTGTGAAAATGGTTGGGAGAGCAGGGTCGGGCCACCCAGGGGGTTCTCTTTCGTGTGCAGACATTATTGCAGCATTGTATTTCGGGGATGTGCTGAGGGTTGAGCCCGATCAACCAAACTGGCCCGGCAGAGACAGGTTTGTGTTGAGCAAAGGCCATGCTGCGCCCGTTCTTTATTCGGCTTTGGCCAGGCGGGGTTTTTTTTCTGAAGGCCTGCTTCCGGCTCTCAGGCAATTTGGTTCGCCCCTCCAGGGCCATCCCGATTGCAGAAAAGTTCCGGGCGTTGAAGCATCAACGGGTTCATTGGGCCAGGGCCTTTCAATTGCAGTGGGAATGGCGCTTGCAGCCAAACTGGACGTGAGTGATTACAGAGTATGGGTTCTTATGGGAGACGGAGAATGCCAGGAAGGGCAGGTTTGGGAAGCTGCCATGTCTGCAAGCCACTACAAACTCGATAATCTCATTGCAATCGTGGACCACAACCACCTGCAGATAGACGGAAGGGTTGAAGACGTAATGTCCCTCGATCCCCTCGCCGAGAAGTTTAAGGCTTTCGGCTGGCACGTGTTATCAGTAGACGGCCATGACGTGGAGCGTCTCATGGATGTATTCCAGCAGGCGATTGATGTCAAGGGCAAACCTGTGGTGATTGTGGCTGAGACTGTCAAGGGCAAGGGAGTCAGCTTCATGGAAGGCAAGAAAGAATGGCACGGGAAAGCGCCGGATGCCGGCCAGGTTGAGCAAGCGTTAAAGCAATTGGCGGTTGTTTGAGTGAGATAAACATTGAAAAAGGTGATTTAGAATGTCTGAAATGAAGGCGACAAGGGATGCCTACGGAGAGGCCCTGGTAGAGCTGGGCAAACACAATCCTGATATTGTGGTTCTTGACGCTGACCTGTCTTCGTCAACCAGAACCGGGGTCTTCGCCAAAGAATTTCCTGAAAGGTTTTTCAATGTTGGAATTGCCGAAGCTAACATGATGGGGGTTGCGGCGGGGCTTGCCCGGTCGGGAAAGATTCCTTTTGCATCTACATTTGCAGTGTTTGCCGCAGGCCGGGCGTATGACCAGATACGCCAATCAATTGCCTATCCACGGTTCAATGTCAAGATAGCTGCTTCCCACGGCGGAATAACAGTGGGGCCTGACGGAGCTTCCCACCAAGCCTTGGAAGACATTGCGCTTATGCGGGTAATCCCGGGAATGACTGTTCTTGTTCCGTGTGATGCGAAACAAGCCCGTCTGGCTGTAATGGCTGCAGCTGCCCATGATGGCCCGGTGTACATACGCTTGGGGCGGGCTAAGGTTGCACCGGCCCTTCCTGAGGGGGCAGGGTTTGAGATCGGCAAAGGGCTGGTATTGTGGCCTGATATTTCAGGCGAGCACAAAGGCATAGATCACATATGCAATCACCTGCAGCAGGCGGCACGCCCCGGGAAGCCCCTGTTTGATGTTTCTTTCATTGCGTGTGGGATTACTGTGGGGCCAGCCATAGAAGCTGCCCGCACGCTGGAACGCGAAGGAATGTCCTGCCTGGTTGCAGACATGGCTTCCATAAAGCCAATTGATGAAGATTTGCTGGCCAAGGTTGCAAAATGCAGTAGTGCCATAATCACTTGCGAGGAGCACAGCGTGATTGGCGGTTTGGGCAGCGCTGTATGCGAAGTTGTTTCCTGCATCCATCCTGTCCGTGTTGTCCGTTTAGGGGTAAACGATGAATTTGGCCAATCAGGTTCAGCCGAGGAATTGCTGGAAGAATACGGGCTTACTTCCCGGCATTTTTGCCTATCTGCTCACAATTTCCCTGGCAGTATGGCAAAAATGCCGGGAAGTAAGCCCGTATTCTTCCAGCAATTCCTCGGCTGAACCTGATTGGCCAAATTCATCGTTTACCCCTAAACGGA
>DUTL01000226.1 GCA_012842105.1 Candidatus Fermentithermobacillaceae bacterium
GCTTGTTTTCGCAGGTCAGCAGGGTGTCCTCGCCGGAATCCAGGTGGAAAACACCAATGTCGCCGGGTATGGTTGGAGTGCAAATGGCAGTAGCGAAGGTTGTTCCTGATTGATCCAGCGTAAAGCCGAATATTTGCCTTTTGCCACCTAATACCTGTTCTACCTTGCCGCCTTCAACCGGCACAGAAAACAGCGAGGTTTCGCCGTTGTTGCTTACCAGGAAATAAACGGCCTTGCCATCGGGGCTCAATGTAGGCCCGGATTGCGACGGGCCGAAACGGGAATCTCCTGACATGCTGTCTCCGATTCCTCTGTCGAAGCCTTCGGTAAGCATGAGCGCTTCGCCACCATGAGCCGGTATTTTCCATATACGGGACAAAGTTGCGGAGCCGTGCTCTCTCTTGTGTCCTGCGTATATAATATATTTTCCGTCCGGGGTCCAAACAGGCGCTCCTGAGGGCCCCTTTGTATCAGTGAGTTTCCGGGCCTCTCCTCCTTCTGAAGGCACTACGAATACATCGACCAGCCATGGATCGTAATCCGGATCTTCCTGGCGGTTTGCTGAGAAGGCGATGTATTTGCCGTCAGGGGACCAGGCTGGGCCACGGTGGTCAAAGTCTCCCGAGGTAATCTGTTTTGCAGGCTCCCCACCTTCGATTTTCTGCACAAACAAGTGGGTTCTGGCATTGCCTATGAGCCCCTTTGCTGCATCCGCCTTCACTTTTATCCGTGTAACCAGAGTAGGTTCTTCCCGTTTCTTTTTCTTCTCTTCTTCCCGGGCCTTGTTGTCCATGGGCTTCTGATGATCTTCCGGGCTGTCCTCGGGGTTGAGCGGGGCTGTGAAGCAGATCTTGGTGCCATCCGGCGACCAGACAGGGTTTGATGCGCCTCTTCGCATTTTTGTTGCCTGCAAAGCTTCGCCGCCTGTAGTGGGCATGACCCATATCTGACGGCCGCCTCCTCTGTCAGACACGAAGGCGAGTTTACTTCCATCAGGTGACCATCTTGGGCAATTGTCTGTCTTCGGGCCCGACGTAAAGGGCCTTGGTTTACCGGTACCGCTGGAGGATGTTATCCAGATGGCCGACCGGTATTCATTGGTTGTTTTGTCTATTACTGTTCTCACATATGCTATTTGCTCTCCGTCAGGGGAGATCTGAGGGTCTGATACAAATACTAACTTGTATAGATCGTCAGGAGTAAGCTTCCTCTTGCTGGACAAAATCGAATACCTCCTTTACCTGTAACCAAAGTTTGAACCAAACGTGGATATATTTTAATTTCCGCACACGAATGATTTATCCCTTCTTCTGCGGGTGAAGTTAGGCACCTAAGTGCAATTCCGGTGGATGCCTTGGTGGGCAAGGCTAATTGGTTAATTGGGCTGCAATTCCCTTACTGACAAGTATTTGCCTTGAGACACACTAACAACGCCCAGGCCTGATGTAATATCATTTATCAGAGATCTCAGGCCCTGTGTTAGTTCAGGCAGGGCAAAGAATTCTATGGTGACCTTTTCCGCAAATGATGTGTTATGGATAACCGCCTTTGCCAGCTCTATTTCTCGCTGCACCCTTCCAAACTGGTCATAGTCCACGATTGCGGTGAGAAAGTCATGGTACCTGTAAACTGCCAGCCCGGCGTTGTCCAAGGCGCGTGATGCCGTGTTGCTGTAGGCTCTGACAAGGCCGCCGGCTCCCAGTTTGGTTCCTCCGAAATACCGGGTGACGATGCACACTACATTCTGAAGGTCTCTTTTCTTAATTACATCCAGAACCGGATATCCCGCTGTTCCCCTGGGCTCTCCATCATCAGAGGCTCTTTCGGCAAAGGTTCCTACACCCACTGAGTAGGCAAATACGTTATGGGTTGCAGCACGGTGTTCGTGTTTGACTGATCCAACATGCCCAAGAGCTTCTTCTTCTGAGAAGGCCGGAAACACGTGCCCGATAAATCTGGATCTCTTGATTATCATCTCTGACTTTGCCTGCCTCAGTGGAGCGATGAATTCCATGTGAACACCCGCCTGGACTGTATTATTTGGTTGCAGCAACAGCCGGTGATGATGCCGGTGAGTAAAGTGTATCAGATTGCA
>DUTL01000227.1 GCA_012842105.1 Candidatus Fermentithermobacillaceae bacterium
AGGCGCCAAAGATATCTTAAGATCCTCATCCCACATCACTTCGAAGCCGGTATTCTTGATGATGTCTTCTTTTGTAATTCCAGGGTGGATTGATTCAACCTTCATGTGCTTTGTCTCCCTGTCAAACCCCATGACACAAAGGTTGGTAATTACCTTGTAGGGGCCGGTATCCGGCGGAAGCCCCGCTTCTTTCCTTGCCCCTGGGCCTGTCAAATACCCGGGAGTCGTAATGAAATCGACTTTCTCAACGAAGCGCCTGGCGTCATGAGGTGAAATCATCAATGTACGCCAGCACAAGGAAGCCAGGTCATTAGCTCCTCCTGATCCCGGAAAGCGAACCTTTGGCTTGTGAAAGTCGCCGATAACCGTGGAGTTGATATTGCCATACCTATCGATTTGGGCTCCACCCAGAAAGCAGTAGTCAATGAGGCCTCGCTGACACGTTTCCATGATCTCAGGCATGCTCGAGGCCATGATAGCTTTGTAGAACGTTCGTGAATCCCCTACAGAAATCGGCATGGTTGGCAGCAGCGGGCCCACTCCGCCTGCCTCAAACAGGATCATCAGGTTAGGCGCATGGGTCTTCTGGGCCAGCATAGATGCAGCGCATGGTGCACCTGTGCCCACAACTACCGTAGACCCGTCTTCAAGGACTCTCGAAGCAAGACAAATCATGAGTTCCATGGCATTGTAGTCCATTCAGGACCCCTCCTTTCCCTTTAATCAAAGGCTTCCTTATTCCCGATTGTCCTTACCTTGCATTAACTCCAGGTCCCGGAGCTCAAGCAGTCTCTCTTTTCCGCCGCAGAGTTCAATATACTCATCAAAGTTCCGTGTACCGAAAACGTATTTATCAAGAAAAGGCTCTAATGTGCTTACATGTGCATCTGACGACAACCATTCCTTCAAGTGCTCCTCATCAGAGAAGTATTCGTAGGGCATATTTCCCGGAAAACTGCCGTAGGGCACATGGCAGACAGCGTCAACACAGTAGTAAGGAATCAGTGTACGCGAAGGATCTTTCCGTATTTCATCATTGTCAATTATTCTCTCGGTTGTCAGGATCACTTTTCTGGCAGCCCTAGCCACATCAAAATCAGATACTGTAATTCCATCGACCTGCGCGTTTCCATACATGTCTGCCCGGTGAACGTGTATGATTGCAACATCCGGATAAAGCGCAGGAAGCGCCAAAAGCTTCTTTCCCGTAAACGGACAGTTTATTTCCCTTGCTGCGCTGTACCTGAACGTATCAGTGCCAAACATTACCCTCGCAGGTATAAAAGGAATTCCCATTGCCGCAGCCCTGTACCTCCACGCAAGGGCTGCATTGGTCCACTCGCAAACCTCTATCATCGCTTCTTCAAACAACCTTCTGGCCGCCCTTGAGAGCCCTCTGGCCTCTAATCCCACAACATAAGCTACATCAACCCGGTCTAGTACTCCGCCTGCAGCCAGAATTTGAAAATCATGTGTAGCTGTGTGGCCTGAAAGGCCTAGACGCTTCTTCCCCTGCCTCAAAATTTCGTGAAGCACTGCCGTGGGAATACGGTTTGTTCCAAAGCCTCCGACAGCCACATATTCCCCGTCTTGGATGAACAGAGAGACTGCCTGGCTTACATCCATGGCCTTGTCTCTCATAACCCTGGACTTTGAACGGAAATGTTCCCTGGCCGCATCTGGATCAGGATTGGTGAAAAGTTTTCCTATTCCCGCACTGCTTTCCAACAATTCAGCCATAACGTGCACCTCCTTCAACAACATATCCAAAGCAACTTGTATGCCAGGAAACTTGCA
>DUTL01000228.1 GCA_012842105.1 Candidatus Fermentithermobacillaceae bacterium
ACAAAGGTACCGAGTTTTTGGCAGATTGAAAGTTGATGAGCGGCAAGGCGCAAAGGCTTGACAAAAAGCCTCTTGGGTATTCGTACAATGAGCTGAAACACTGATCGAAGCAGGCCCGGAACAATACTTGCATAAGCACAGGTAAATTGCAATAAGGGGTGTTGAGCGTGAACAAGGTTGACGTGAACAAGCATTCGGGTAAGATTGCTGCTGACATGGTGATAACAAATATCGGCCAGCTTCTTACAATGAATCCAGGTAACGGGCCCAAAAGAGGCGCTGAAGCCAGTGATTTGGGGATCGTGGAAAACGCCTTCCTGGCCTCTTACGAAGGCAAAGTGGTGGCCCTTGGGCCCCGGGGCTCATTTAAAGAAATGGTGGAACTTATGGCGGGAGCCAGGGTGATAGATGCTCATGGCAGGGTCGTTTCTCCAGGCTTTGTAGACTCGCACACTCATGTGGTTTTCGGTGGTTGGCGTGCAGATGAATATGGACTAAGGTGCCGGGGTGCTTCCTACCTGGAGATTGCTGAAAAAGGCGGCGGAATCATGAGTACCGTGAGAGCAACCAGAGAAGCATCCAGGGAGGAACTGGTTGAAAGAACTCTCGGTTTTCTTGACGACATGTTAAGTTTTGGTACCACTTCATGTGAAGCAAAAAGCGGCTACGGTTTGAACCTGGAAAGTGAGATAAAGCAGCTTGAGGTAATCCAGGAATGTGGCCGCCGCCATCCTATTGATATTGTTCCCACGTTCATGGGCGCCCATGCCATACCTGCCGAGTTCAGACATGATCGTGAGGCATATATTGACAAAGTAGTCCAGATGTTTGAGCCTGTCAGCAGTATGAAATTGGCCAGGTTCGCAGATGTATTCTGCGATGTGGGGAACTTTACCATAGACGAAACCAGGTATATCCTGGAAGTGGCCAGAAAGCACGGCTTCGAGCTAAAACTTCACGCAGATGAACTTGAGAATACCGGTGCGACTGAGTTAGCTTGTGATTTGGGCGCAGTGTCATGTGATCATCTGATAAAAGTGTCGTCAACGGGCATAGATCGGCTTTCGGCATCTGATACAATTGCCGTACTGCTCCCGGCCACGTCGTGTTTTCTGGGCGAATGCCCGGGTGCCCCTGGCAGAGAGATGCTTGATCGTGGTGTAGCCGTGGCCTTGGCTACAGACTTCAATCCAGGTACGTGTACCGCCATGTCTATTCCCCTTTGTATGACTCTTGCTTGCTCTATGTTGCACTTTTCACCGGAAGAAGCGTTTGTAGCAGCTACCTGGAATGCTGCGTGGGCAGCGGGCCTTGGGGGCAGTGCAGGCGGTTTTGGACCGGGCCTGGCCATGGACGCAGTGATCTTTGATACACGGAATTACAGCGACGTTGCCTACAGGTTTGGCACAAACCTTGTTGACACGGTAATAAAAGCAGGAAAACCGGCTAGAAGCAAGAACAATAAGTAATTGCAGTCTCTTATAACGCAATCAAGCCGAATGCTCATAACAACCGGCTTAGGTGGTGAAAACAGTGGGCCAGGACAACAAAGGGATTCTTGAAGGCCGTAGAGAAAGAGATCTGGAAAAACAGTATCGCTCCAAGTTTCAACAATACGAGGACTGGAAGGCTTTGCAGGGTGAGGAGCCTGTGGTAGAGGCACCGCCACCCAAGGAAAAACCGAAGAAGGGTTTCACGAAATTCGATTTCATATTCCTTGGTTTGGGCTTCCTGGTAGCTTTGCTTTGGCGGGGATGTCAACGGTCTTAGAAGGTGATCGCCTGCCGAGTGCTTTAGGCCTTTGCTATTGTATTTGCTACGTGAAGCGTGGAGTTGTTATTCAAGAAAGGGGAGTTGATTTTGAAGTCAGATATTGAAATTGCCCAATCAGCCAACATGTTACCGGTATTGGAAATCACACGAGGCCTGGGGATTCCTGATGACTATGTTGAGAATTACGGCAAGTACAAAGCCAAACTTACCCTTGATTTACTGGATCACATAAAGGACCGCCCCCGGGGAAAGTACATAGTGGTCACGGCTATCACTCCCACACCTTTAGGCGAAGGCAAAACCACAACCGCTATCGGGGTTGGGCAGGCCATGGGCAGGCTGGGCAAGAAGGTAATAAATACCATACGTCAGCCCTCTCTTGGCCCTGTGTTTGGGATCAAAGGCGGCGCCGCAGGCGGCGGCTATGCCCAGTGCATACCCATGGAGGATTTTAACCTTCATTTCACCGGGGATACCCATGCAGTTGCCACAGCCCACAATTTGCTGGGTGCGTTTCTTGACGCAAGCATTTTGCACAAGAACCCTCTCAAGATAGACCCGCTTACAATAACATGGCCCAGGGTATTGGATATATCTGACAGGTCCCTTCGAAACATAGTGATTGGATTAGGCGGTTCTCAAAACGGTTATCCAAGGGAAACCGGTTTTGATATTGCCGTTGCATCTGAAGTCATGGCCATCTTAGCCCTGACCACCGGGCTCAAAGATCTGAGAGAGAGATTGGGCCGTATAGTTGTAGGATACACATATGACGGAAAAGCCGTAACCGCTGAAGATTTGCAATGCGCGGGCGCCATGGCAGTTCTAATGAAGGACGCTATAAAGCCAAACGTCATTCAGACGCTTGAAAACACACCTGTATTTGTTCACGCAGGCCCCTTTGCAAACATTGCCCACGGCAACTCGTCGGTGCTTGCAGACATGATGGCAACGCAGCTTGCTGACTACACCATTACAGAAGCCGGTTTTGGGGCAGATATCGGCGCCGAGAAAATGTTCAATATTAAGTGCCGCCACAGCGGGTTGAAAATTGATGCTGCTGTGCTGGTAGCCACTGTTCGGGCCTTGAAAATGCATGGTGGTGCCATCAAGGTTGTTCCAGGCAAGCCGCTGGACAACGAAGTCCTGGCCAAAGAGGACATGGAAGCACTGGATAAGGGTTGCGAAAACTTAGACAAGCAGATCGAGAACGTTATTATGCAGGGAGTCCCCTGTATTGTGGCTCTCAACCACTTCCCAACCGACAGCGACAAGGAAGTCCGGTTTGTTCTGGATAGAGCCAAGAAATCCGGAGCTTCTGCAGCCGTCGTATCCAAAGTATGGGCTGAAGGCGGGGCAGGCGGCATAGATCTTGCCAATGCGATTATAGATGTGACTGAAAAAGAGCCTGCGGATTTCCGGTTCCTTTACCCCCTGGATGCTTCTATCAAGAAGAAGATCGAGACTATTGCCAAAAAGGTGTATGGAGCAGACGGCGTAGATTACTTGCCGCTGGCTAACAGGCAGATACGGCGTTACAACAGGCTTGGGTTTGGAAACCTGCCCATTTGCATGGCCAAGACACACCTGTCGTTGTCTCATGATCCTAACCTAAAGGGGCGCCCAAGGGGCTTTAGGGTAACTGTCAGGGAGGTGCGGGCATCTATGGGAGCCGGGTTCTTGTATCCGCTTCTTGGCGAAATGAGAACCATGCCAGGGCTTCCTTCACACCCGGCAGGAGCAGGTATGGATCTTGACAAAGACGGAAAGATCACCGGATTATTCTAACCTGCTGCAGGACTTACGAAAATGTGATTAGCCGAATAAGGAGTGGGTTGTGCCTGCTGCAAGAAACAGACGCTGCACAGCCCATTTCCAAAAACGAGAGTGTGACATGAGTTCAATCGCAGATGTAAAAGGGGTTAAGATGGGCCATGCCTGTGATTTCCAAGGCGTTACAGGCATAACCGTGGTTTTGTGTGAGGATGGGGCGGTGGGCAGTGTAGCTGTTGTGGGCGGGGCTCCGGGTACCCGGGAAACAGATTTGATGAAGCCGTCATTTACCGTGTCTGAAGTGCACGGCCTGTTCCTGGCCGGCGGCTCGGCTTTTGGGCTTGATGCTGCCGGAGGTATTGTGAGGTACTTAGAAGAAAGAGGCGCCGGTTTCGACACCCAGGTGGCCAAAGTGCCTATTGTAGCAGGTGCAGTAATATTCGATCTGGCAATAGGCGATTCAGGGTGCCGTCCCACCCCGGACATGGCGTATACTGCTTGTATCAATGCCCGAAGTTATGGTGCCCGCTCAGGAAATGTGGGAGCCGGCGTCGGAGCTACAGTAGGCAAACTTTGGGGGCCCCGGTACATGATGAAATCAGGTTTGGGCAATGGGGCCGTCAAACTTGAAAACGGAGTCCTGGTAGGATGCGTGATGGTTGTAAATGCTGCAGGGGATGTATATGATCCGGGAACCGGGCAGCCTTTGGCCGGTGCATACGATCGCGAAAACCGCAGGTTTTTGAGTTGCTCTGACAGGCTCGAGAAGAACCCTGCGGGCTCTGGCCAGATTTCTACCGGTAATGGCCATGATTTGGCCGGAAAAAACACTACAATTGGAGTGGTAGCCACTGACGCGAGCCTTACCAAGGAGGAATGCAGGCGGGTCGCCATTATGGCCATGGGCGGCCTGGCCCAGGCAATAAGGCCGGCATTCACACCTTTTGACGGGGACACTGTTTTTGCTGTCTCCACAGGGAAAGCAGAATACGGTAGATCCCGTTTGGATGCAGGGTTAAGGGCCTCTCTTGTGGCGCAAATAGGTATTGCCGCACAGAAGGCTGTTGTAGACGCTGTGCTGGATGCGGTAGTTTGCTGTGAAGGTATAGCCGGAATTCCGGCCCGGTGTGGCCTGGGTTCTAGAGGCTGAAACAGTCAAAGCACGATGTATTCATTCAAGTACTTAGGCCCTCCGGATGAATACATGTGGGTTGAGAATGAAGAACACTGTGGATGGCAGATGCTAAGTCGCCATACCGCCAATTTGCTTAACTATTTGAATTCGAACGGCATTCCCCGGGAGAGGAAGCCGGAACGGAGGTGTCTCTACATTGAAGTTATCTACTCGCCAGATCACTTTGGTGGGCATACTTGGAGCTATGACAGTGGCATTAGGGCTTTTGCCTGTCGGTGGTTTTATTCCTGTACCAACCCCGGCAGGTTCGGCAACGACTATGCACATACCTACGATTTTGGCTGGCATTTTTGAAGGGCCTGTTGCCGGTGCCATTGTGGGCGCTATTTTCGGCGGGTTTAGTTTCTGGAGGGCCCAGACTAACCCAAATCCTGTGGCAAAACTGATGTTTTCCAATCCGGTAATTGCATTTCTACCCCGGATGCTTATTGGAGTAGTGTCTCACTATGTATATACACTTGCCCGAGGAACCAGAGGGCGGTTCTTTCTTATGTGCGTTACCATGGTTGCTTTGGGCCACACAGGGTATTGGAGCCTTGTTGAACAATCTCAAGCTGTGCGCTGGTTGGCTGCTATTGCATTGGGAGCTACCGGTGTGGCGGCAGTTGTGATCATAAATCAAAAAAGCAGCAAACAAGGGCCTGCTTTGGCCGCCATATGCGGGAGTTTCACCAACACAATAGGAGTGATGGGGCTTTCTACGCTATTTAAGTACGTGCCGGTACAAGCAGCTGCGGCAGTGGGAATTACCCATGGAATACCGGAGGCCGTCGTTGCTATGGTACTCACAGATTTGATATACAGGGGCACTCGGACTATCCGGGAGCAGTAAGCGGGCCGGTGCTGTGACAAGTTTCGATTGGGAGGGGTTCCATTGCTACTTGCAGTCGACGTTGGCAATACACATATTGTGGTAGGGCTTCTGGATGACGTCAAGATTCATCACAATTGGAGAATTTCCAGCCACGAGCCAAAGACCGAGGATGAATACGGATTCATCCTTCAATTAATGCTTCAGCATGCAGGTATCACAAGACATTCCATAACCGGTGGCGTAATTGCGTCTGTGGTGCCGCCGTTGACGCCGGTTTTGGAGAAAGCCATGCAAGTGTACCTGGGAGTCAAACCTTTGGTAGTTGGCCCGGGAACAAAAACAGGTGTTGACATAAAGTACGAGAATCCAAAAGAGGTTGGGCCGGACAGGATTGCAAATGCAGTAGCAGCTTATCAGAAGTATGGCGGGCCTGTGATTGTCGTGGATTTTGGAACTGCTACGACCTTTGATGCCATATCAAAGGTGGGTGAATATATGGGAGGCGCTATTGCCCCGGGAATTATGACTGCTACCGATGCGCTTTTCTCTAAGGCCGCCAGGCTGCCCAGGATTGAACTTATCAGGCCGCCGCAAGCTATTGGCAGGACTACAGTTCAGAGCATGCAGTCAGGAATTGTATTTGGATTCGCCGGCCAAACAGATGCTCTGGTAAGGCGCATATCCGACGAATTGGGAGGTAGTCCTCGAGTGGTTGCTACAGGGGGCCACGCCCAACTTGTGGCTGCCGAGTCGAGCACCATAACTGTTGTTGA
>DUTL01000015.1 GCA_012842105.1 Candidatus Fermentithermobacillaceae bacterium
TATCCTGCGTTAGCCAGGGCCGACAAGTGTTCACAGTCGGCTTGTGATATATGGGGCATAATGGCCAGTACCCCCGTATCCTTGCTAATCCGGTACCGGAGTTGTTTCAGCGTTCCGGAGAATGACAGCCACGGCAGTGTCACGTGTGCCAGTGATTCAAGAATCCGCTTAAGGTGGCGCTCAGATGAGCCTGGCCCAATGAAAAGGGGGCCTTTGCCCACGCCTATTGAATTTGAAACAAGGCCGAACGCTACTCCTTGCTCGAGCATTGCCGAGCAAACAGATGCGGCGATTGTTATGGCATCCTCCAAAACCGGCGAATCTATGCCCTCCCAAAAGTGTTCAGAAGTAGACAGGTTGAGCGCTACAACTATTTTTGATTGAATGGTTGGTTCCAGCACTCTAACCTGGAGTTCACCTGTTCTTGCCGTGGCCTTCCATTCTATCTGATTAATGGGAGTTCTCCCGTCGTACGGACGGGTACCGGCTATTGTTAAGGGATCAGGATGAACCCAGCCTTTCACCGGTACAGTTCCGAATGGGGATTTGGTGAGCCACGGCAGCCCCTTAAGCTGCGCAATTCTTGGATAGACTGTCAAAGTATCGGTTCTCTGCGACACCACCTGGTGAGTCTCAAGGCCAAGCGGGTCTCCCACTGTTAGTTTTGCAGGCCCTAACCTGAAAACCCCTCGCTTTATGCACGAAACCTCAAACGTCCGTTCCACTCTCTCAAACCACTTGAGATGCACTGTGTTGGAAAGCGCTGCCCTGCCGGGCATGTAAGGCGTCAGGGGCAGAGAACCAAATGACCGGTCACCGGGAACGTCATCGTCGCATTTGAGCCAAAACACAGGAAGAGGCTTGCGGTTTTCTACGCTAAGATTAAGGTTTACAGTGTCGCCTACAAAAGCTTCACAGGGTTCCAGCTTGCGGCAGTAACTCAGGTGTTTAGTGGCGCTTCTTACGTACCGGCGCGCAAGAACGGCGCCTAATGCCAGGTATGCGCCGGACATTACCACGTAAGGGATATGGACTACAAGCCCTAAAATCGTTATGGCTGCCCCGCAGGCCAAAACCGTTCTGCTGCTCATGTGGGTTCACGACCCGGATTTCCGATTGGAACCGCTACGTCATCGAGAACTTGCAAGATGATGTCGTCAGCGCTTCTTCCGCGAAGGGATGCGTCCTGGGCAAGGACCAGCCTGTGTGCCAGGGCAGGCACGGCAAGCGCTTTTACGTCGTCAGGTAATACGAAGTTTCTGCCTTTCACGAAAGCATACGATTTACAAGCCAGGGCCAGGGATAACGTCGCCCTTGGGCTCGCACCTAGATCAACGGCGTCCAGGGTTCTGGTGGTCCGGCAAATGTTGCTTATGTAAGACATGATGTCTCTGGAGAGGTGAACCTGTTTAGCCTGGGCTTTCAAATCAGCTACTTCCTCTCGGGTTATGAGAGGTTGCTGAAGGGCAATCTCTGAACCGTACTCAAATCTCGCCAATATTTCCTCTTCTTCCTCTTGTTCAGGGTAGCCTAAGTGTATACGCAAGAGAAACCTGTCTATCTGCGCTTCCGGAAGCGGGAAGGTTCCCTGCAACTCGATTGGGTTTTGAGTGGCAAGCACCGTAAAGTGCGGCGACATCCGGTGCGTTAACCCATCCATGGTTACCTGCCTTTCTTGCATGCACTCAAGGAGGCTTGATTGTGTGCGAGGCGTTGCCCGGTTGATTTCGTCTGCAAGCAGGATGTCGCAGAACACAGGGCCCGGTTTGAACTCAAACTCGAGGGTTTTCTGGTTGAAGACATTAATTCCTGTTATGTCTGCCGGCAACAGGTCAGGCGTAAACTGGATACGACGAAAATCCAGCCCCAGGCAACGGGCAAAAGTCCTGGCCAATAGAGTCTTACCCACCCCGGGAACGTCTTCAATCAGCACATGCCCTTCAGTCAGAAATGCAACCAGGGTAAGTTCTATTGCCGATTTGTTTCCGACTATTACTTCAGACATCATGTCTTTGAAACGGGCAATGATTAAATTTGCTTCATGGGTTGCCATTGTTTCACCTCCGTGGTTCGCGGGAAGACATGACTATAGACTTCTGGTTTCCATGGCTTATTCCTCCCGGAGCTGAAGTAAACATGGCAAAGAGTTTTCGCGGGAGAATGTGCCGTTGCCTAGAACTTCCCTACGCTATTCTACATAAGGTGTGATGCAGAGTGCTTATGTAGAAGGGAGGGAGGTACGATGGATTCTGTAGTTAAGGCACTCAAGAAATGCGGCTTAAGACTCATGGACTTGCCTAATGTGATCGGCGTCGGATACGGGCATAAACACGTCGGCGGTAGGAATACAGGGAAGGATTCCCTGGTTGTGTTGGTGGAAAAGAAAGTGCCCTTAGAAGAACTCAATTCCAATCATGTTATCCCCCGGAGTATGAACCAGTGCCTGGTAGACGTGGTTGAGGTCGGCGAAGTTGTTGCCCTTGGCCGGACCGGCCGTCAAAGGCCTGCAAGGCCTGGATTGAGCATAGGGCATTTCCGGGTTACTGCCGGAACGTTTGGTGCAGTGGTATATGACGTTAAGA
Organism: Candidatus Fermentithermobacillaceae bacterium; assembly: GCA_012842105.1. Lineage (GTDB taxonomy): Bacteria > Bacillota > Sulfobacillia > Fermentithermobacillales > Fermentithermobacillaceae > DTU015. The sequence continues at coordinate 2,583 of DUTL01000015.1, forward strand.
CAGGCGAACCCTTAATACTGTCCAACAACCATGTGCTGGCCAATTCGTCAAATGGGAGTGATGGGCGCGCAAAAGTAGGAGATGCAGTTTTGCAGCCCGGGAAATATGATGGCGGGACTGATGAGGACATTATCGCCAGGCTCTACAAGTTTGCTCCTATTGAACTTGAAGTGTCGGAACCGGATTGCAAGATTGCTTCTATAGCCCAGAAGCTTCTAAACAGGGTTGTGAGGCGGATTCGCCGGAATTATGAGGTGAAGATTGAACGTTTCAGTTCTGCAACCAACCTGGTAGATGCTGCAGTGGCCAGGCCTTTGTCTAAGGATCTTGTCACTGAGGACATTATAGACCTGGGAATTCCGAAAGGGACTTCCGAAGCCGTAGTAGGGCAGAAAGTTAAGAAAAGCGGACGGACCAGCGGAACCAATTCAGGAGAAGTCAAAGTGGTTCATGCCACTATCAAAATAGGCATGGGCGAAATAGGGACCGCAACATTCACGGATCAGGTTTTGACAACTCGCATGGCCCAACCCGGCGACAGCGGTTCAGTAGTGTTGGATGAATACAATCGTGTATGCGGCCTGTTGTCAGCAGGTTCAGATACTGTGTCGGTTTTTGGCAGAATTCAGAATGTATGTGAGGTACTTGGAGTGAGATTCTAGAAAAGGGTTTTTGAAATCGTGTGACGAAACTGATGGTGTGTTATACAGTAAAAACGATGTTAAAGTGGTCAAGTACCATGCATATGCAAAGATAAACCTGGCTCTGAGTATCCTGGGAAGAAGAAAGGACGGCTATCATGAGATCGCCACCTTGATGGTGCCGGTGAGTATAGCCGATCTTGTTTCCGTTGAGGCCGGAACTCAGGGCATCAGAGTTTGTTGCCCTGGCTTACCAGGCGTTCATCAAAGAGATAACCTGGCTTACAAGGCCGGGGTATCTCTTATCTCAGGGAAACCTGAGGCTCCGGGATTTGCTATTTCAATCAAGAAAAACATCCCTCCAGGCAAAGGTTTGGGGGGAGGCAGTTCAGATGCCGCGGCCGCCCTCCTTGCTATGGCCGATTTGTGGGCTTCCAAGGACAAGCCCGGTCTTGCTGCCTTGACTCAGATGGCAGCCGGAATTGGGTCAGATGTTCCTTTCTTTATAGGCGCCAACGCAAAGCCCCCTCTGTGGCAAGGGGCGTTATGCATAGGCAGGGGCGAAAGAGCCTACCCTGTTGAAGCAGGCCCCTACTGGGTGCTCTTGATTTTTCCTGATGCCCACATTTCAACCCGGCTGGCATATTTGCGGTGGGATGCTATGCACCCTGATGCACCTGTGCTTTCAACGGAACTTGATCTTGCCGGCGCCTTGGCTATTGATTCCAGAATCAGCAATACTGCCAGGGTGCTTTCTTCTAATGATCCTGAAAGGTTGGGCTTGTGCATTTTCAACGACTTTGAAAAATCAGTGTACCCATCTTACCCCCGGTTATCTATAATCAAAGAGAACCTTCTGCTATCAGGCGCTTTTGGAGCTGCACTGACCGGAAGCGGCTCAGCTATATACGGAATCTGCGGCTCCCGTGAACATGCAGAGAAGGTGAGGCGTAGATTCTTTGAATTGTCCGGCGGACTGCCTGTAACACAGGCAATAATCGCCAAGACGGGGGTGAACAACCAGTGAAAATCGATGTTGTTGTTTTGGCCGCTAGGGCAAATACAGGCAAACTGGCTTCTGAAAGCGATGAAATCTTTGAAGCTAACATAGATATTGCAGGGAAGCCTATGCTTGGCTATGTGCTTTCAACCCTGGAAAACTCAACTGAGGTTTCCAGGATAATTGTTGTAGGCCCCAAACACGGGCTTTCCCATTATGAGAACGACAAGGTAAACATAGTGGAACCAGGCACTGAACTCATAGAAAATGCCAAGATCGGGCTTGCTCACACCAACACAGAGTTTGTGCTTGTTGCGTCTTCTGACATTCCATTGCTGACAGACGATGCCCTTGGAGGGTTTCTCAAGGGCGCACTGGAACTTGACGCAGACTTTGTTTATGCTGTGTCTACCAAGGAAGAGTGTGTCAGGAAATATCCGGGAGTGCAGCGCACATACGCAAAACTTAAGGGAGTAATCCTTACCGGAGGGAATTTGTTTTTCGTACGAAAAAGCATAGCCGGTAAAGCATGGCCCGTACTTGAGAAAATGATAGAGTACCGCAAGTCTCCCTTCAAAATGGCTTCGTTCTTTGGAGTTGGTTTTTTGATTAAAGTACTGTTGGGGTTTGCCGGGGTTCACGAAATTGAGGAATACGTAAGCAACTTATTAGGCATCCAATGCAGGGCTCTCTTATCTGCGCCTGAAATCAGTGTTGACGTAGACAAGCCTGAAGACCTGAAACTTGTAAGAGATATACTGGGGAAGTGATATAATACTGTGGGAGAGATTAAGATGGTTCAGGAATCCAAGATTGCAGTAGTCATACTTGCAGCCGGTGAAGGCACCCGGATGAAATCCAATACTGCCAAAGTGCTATTCCCAATTTGCGGGCGCCCAATGGTTGACTACATTCTTGATGCTGCATCTGACGTCAAACCCGGAAAGATTGTGGTTGTAATAGGGCATAAGGGCGAGGAAGTAGCCAATCGAATCATAGACGGCTGGGCAAGAGATAATGATATGGGCGGCAACATAGAATTTGCATGGCAATTGCAGAGGCGAGGCACAGGCCATGCTGTTTCATGCGCCCAGGATCAAATACCCGGTGACTGCGAACATGTAATGGTTCTTTGTGGCGACACCCCGCTTATCACAGGAGAAATGCTGAATAGATTCGTCCAAGCCCATCTTTCAAACAGGGCGGAATTGTCGCTTGTCACCGCTTTGCTTGACGATCCAGGTGATTATGGGCGTATACGCAGAGACGAAAACGGCAATATCGTGGGGATTGTGGAAGCAAATGATCTCTTGCCAGAGGACAACCATATCAAAGAGATAAATGCCGGAATTTACATTGCCGGCAAGGAGACTTTGGCAAGATTGCTTTCAAGGTTGAATGACAATAACGCCAAACAAGAATTCTATCTTACAGACATTGTCAAAAAAGGCGTTGAAGCCGGTTGCACGGTTGCTTCGATGATGTGCCAGGATGTTTCCATTGTACAAGGTGTAAACGACAGGTATGCCCTTGCCCTGGCCGAGTTGCGGTTGCGGGGAACTGTTTTGCGGGATCTGTGTTTGTCAGGGGTGACAATCCGCGATCCCAGGAATACTTATATAGATTCCGGTGTCACAATCGGCGCAGATACAATTATAGAACCAGGTACTTTTCTCAGAGGCAAGACAAGCATCGGCCAAGGGTGCATTATCGGCCCAAATTCTGAGATTATTGACTCATGGGTGGGTGATAACAGCAGGATATGGTCTTCTGTGGTTGAGGAATCCAAGGTCGGGGAAAATGTCAGGATAGGGCCTTTTTCGCACATAAGGCCTGATTCAGTTATTGAGGCTGATGCATCTATAGGGAATTTTGCAGAGGTTAAGAATTCCATAATCGGGCAAGGCTCAAAAGTCCATCACCACTCATATCTCGGTGACAGCTCTATAGGGTGTGGGGTTAATATAGGTGCAGGGACCGTAACCGTAAACTATGACGGGCTGAAAAAACACAGAACGGTCATAGAGGACAATGCGTTTATTGGTTGCAACGCTAACTTAATCGCTCCGGTCACGATTGGAAAAGATGCTTATGTCGCCGCAGGCTCTACAATAACAGGTGATATTCCCGGCGGAGCATTGGGCATTGCAAGGGAGAGGCAGGTCAACAAAGAAGGATGGGTAGCAAAGCGCAAGGAAAAGACCGACTAGGAGGTAGGATCAGTGTCGCCCTATGGTGATGATAAGCTAAAAGTGTTCTCAGGCAATTCTAACGAAGATTTGGCATCTGAAATCTGCAGATACATCGGAGTGCAACCTGGCGCGATAGAGGCCGGCAGGTTTTCTAACGGTGAGATCAAGGTAATCATTAGCGAAAACGTAAGGGGCGCTGATGTCTTTGTAGTTCAGCCTACTTCCGATCCTGTAAATGACAACCTTATGGAGCTTCTTATTATTATCGATGCCCTGAGACGGGCTTCGGCAGACAGGATAACTGCAGTTATTCCGTTTTACGGTTATGCACGTCAAGACCGGAAGACCCGGGGCAGGGAGCCCATAACTGCGAAACTCGTCGCCAACCTGCTGGTTACAGCCGGAGTAGACAGAATTCTGACTATGGATCTTCATGCCGGCCAAATTCAGGGTTTCTTTGATATCCCTGTGGATCACCTTACCGCCGTACCGCTTTTGTCTGACTACTTCAAAGGGCAAACGCTTGGCGATGTGGTGATTGTGTCTCCTGATGCAGGGGGAATCGCCCGTGCAAGGGACATGGCTGCGCGGTTGGATGCTCCTGTGGCGTTCATTGACAAGAGGCGCCCGGAGCCCAATGTGGCTGAAGTCATGAATATTGTAGGACAAGTTGCCGGCAAAGATGCTATTTTGCTGGACGACATGATCGATACAGGCGGAAGCATTGTTGAGGCAGCCAGAGCTTTGCGCCAGAAGGGCGCATCTTCTGTAATGGCATGCGCAACCCATCCGGTATTTTCCGGGAAAGCGCCGCTTAACATACCCGGCGCCAAATTGGATCAGCTTGTGGTAACCAATACAATACCTATTGCAGATTCTATGAAATCTATGGTAGAAGTAATCTCTGTGGCACCTCTTTTAGGTGATGCCATAGTAAGAATTCACGAGTGCCGGTCTATTTCGACAATGTTCCGGTAAAATTATCAATTAGATGTTGCTCGAGGCTGAAAGGACGTGATTTTGATGGAACAAGAAGTGATTACCGCAAGGACCAGAAACACAGGTACGAGTGCGGCCAGGGCTTGCAGGCGGCTGGGGCTGGTTCCTGCTATTGTCTACGGAAAAGGTATTGATTCAGTGCCAATTTCTTTAGAGTCTGCTGAACTCAGGAAGCTCGTGGCCAAAGGGATGGGCCATATTCACAGGATCAAAGTTGAAGATACAGGCTTGAATGACAACATAATGGTGCAGTCCATTGATCGAAACCCTATCACGGGAGAAATCATCCATATGGATCTTCATAAGATTTCTATGGAAGAGAAAATTAGGCTTGAGATTCCCATTGTGCTGTTTGGTGAGGAAGCGGTCGCTGCCCGTGGCCTGATTCTGCAAAGGCAGCTTAGGGAAGTGAGTGTGGAATGCCTGCCTGCGGACATTCCTTCGGAGTTTACGGTCAATGTGGCTGGAATGGATCACGGCGAGACGTTACTGGCCGGTGATCTGCCTATACCTGACGACGTGAGGCTGATTACCGCTCCGGAAGAAGTGGTGGCTGTTGTTCTGGTACCTAAGATGACAGTAGAAGAGGAAGAAGAAGCTGAAGAAGCCGCCGGGGAAGCCGAAGAACCGGTTCCGGGCCAGGATGAGCCTGAGAACGTTAGTTAGCCTACTAATTACTGAAACTGGGTGGCCGGTTGTATGAAGTGTATGATAGGGCTAGGCAATCCGGGAAGACGATATGCTTTGACCAGGCATAATATTGGGTTTATGGTGATTGACCGGATAAGTCAGAAACTCAAACTGAAGTTTTCAGAGAGAGGGTTTAGCAGTGTTGCTTCAGGAACTGTGTCTTGTAACCTGAAGGAAGCTGAACCTGCTGAAGTCCTATTGGTTAAGCCCGCTGTCTACATGAATAGGAGCGGGGTTGCAGTAGCTGAGATTTTAGCGGATTTCCCAGTCCTATCTCAAGATATTCTGGTTATTCATGATGACATGGACATCCCTTTCGGCAAAATTCGATTCAAGCGAAAAGGCAGTTCCGGGGGGCACAGGGGTGTTCAGTCTATCATAGATTCAACCGGGGATAGCGGTTTTCCCCGGCTTAAGATAGGCATAGGAAGGCCGGATTCGTGCACAGACCCTGCCGATCATGTCTTAAGCGTTTTTGACGATAGAGACTTGCTTTCTTCAATAATAGAAACTGCTGCATGCGCTGCTATAGTCTCATTGGCCTCAGGCCTTGGCCAGGCAATGAACCGGTACCATTGCAATTTGACTCTTGAGGAGATTGAGAATACGTAATGCCTCACCCAGGGCTTTTGGATTTTTTCTCAAAGAGCGGCAGTGCCAAGAAAGTGATAGACGCCATTTCCCGGGGGCGGATGCCGGCCTTGCTCACCGGTGCCCAGGGGTATGCGCGCACTTTTTATTTGGCAATGGTTTACCGGCAGGTTTCCCGGCCAATGATGGTGATCTGCTCAAAGCCCGAGGAAGCCGTAACCTCGTGCCGGGATCTGGGCGACCTCATTGGCCATGACAGGGTTATGTTGTTTCCCGCAAGTGAGGTCATGCCGTTTGAAGCCCAGGGCAATCTTGAATCTTTATGGATGAGAGTATCGTGTTTGTCTCAACTGCTCTCGAATGAAGATGAAGGCAGCCCCTATGTCGTGGTTATGCCGGCTACCGCCCTATTGCGCAAACTCATGCCCACACGAAGTTTTAGGAATGGGTGTATTACGTTGCGTGTGGGGACGAAACTGCTTCCCGGTGAACTGATCAGGAAACTGGTTGCTTATGGCTATGAACGGGTTTCATCAGCAGAGAATAAGGGGGAAGTAGCCCTGCGGGGCGGAATACTGGATGTGTTTCCTCCCGTTTCAGATCACCCCTACCGGATCGAGTTCTTCTATGATGAGATAGACTCGATCAGGGCCTTTGACCCTGAGACTCAGGTATCTACCCATATTGTTGATGAAGCTTTCCTGGTTCCTGCCGTAGACTCTTGCCCGGTTACCTCAAATCACGATGGAACCGGCAATTGCAAAGAGTCTACAATCATAGAGTATTTTCCCGTGCCTCCTCTCGTAGTGGTAGACAACCACAATAAGTGCGTGGATTCGCTCAGAGAGTTTGAACAGATTGGAATGGAGATCGCTTCTGCACGGATCATAGCCGGAACAATGAAGTCTCAAGATACTTCCATATACTTCCCTGTATCCATGGTGGAACCGAGTTTGGCCCGTATGTCGCTGGCTTTTGCGCCTTTTGCCGGTGTAGCCCGGGGCTTTAGCCCAAAAGAGATAATCGAAACCGCTACAACGATTCAAGTAGGCTTCGCCGGCCGTTGGCGGGAGATGATCGTTGAGCTAAGGCAGCTGGTATCAGATAGGCAGAGGGTTGTATTGCTGGCAGGTAACCGGGAACGGCGGGACGTAATGCAAAGATGGCTGGAGAAAGAAGGCTTGTGGGTTTCTGTCCAGGAGAAGATTACCGGGGAACCTGACCCTGGGATTGTGACTCTTTCCCTGGGAAGCGGCGAAAGCGGTTTTAACTGCGTTTCACTTGGCTTGTCAGTTTTCACTGAAACTGAGTTATTCGGCAGAACCAAGGTGCGCCGGGAAAGGCGGCCCAAACCCCGGAGGAAGGTTACATTGGATTGGCGTGAACTTTCTCCGGGTGATTACGTTGTTCACGCTAACCACGGGGTAGCCCAGTTCATGGGGATTACGAACATGACTGTCAATGGCGCCACAAGAGACTACCTCCACCTGCGTTATGCAGCCAACGATGTCCTGTATGTTCCCACTGACCAGGTGGATATGGTTGAGAGATATGTTGGCCCTGAGGGAAGCAGGCCTTCTTTGCAAAGGCTTGGTTCGGGCGAATGGCAGCGGATAAAAGCGCGGGTCAAGAAGTCTGTTGAAGATATGGCGCGTAAACTCTTGATGATGGAAGCCAAAAGAAAATCAAGGCAAGGATATGCCTTTAGTGATGATAGCCCCTGGCAGAGGCAATTTGAAGAGGGGTTCGAATATGAAGATACAGAAGATCAAGCAGAGGCTACACAAGAGATCAAGGTTGATATGGAAAAGGTTTATCCCATGGACCGGCTCCTTTGCGGCGATGTGGGGTACGGCAAAACCGAAGTGGCCATGAGGGCTGCATTCAAGGCGATTATGGATTCCAAACAGGTTGCCGTGCTTGTTCCTACCACGGTTCTTGCAGAGCAGCATTACTCCACTTTTCTCAGGAGGTTCTCAGACTATCCAGTCTCAATACAGGTACTGAGCAGATTCAGGCCAGCGTCAGAGCAAAGAAAAATTCTCAATGAGGTGGCGCTGGGTTCGGTTGACATACTAATCGGAACCCATAGGCTGTTAAGCAATGATGTTAAGTTTCAAGGCCTTGGGCTCTTGATAATCGACGAGGAACACAGGTTCGGCGTGGCTCAAAAGGAACGCCTAAAGCACATGGCAGAAACTTGCGACGTTCTGACCCTTACTGCTACGCCTATCCCCAGGACACTCAATATGGCTCTTACAGGCATCAGAGATGTAAGCCTCATGGAAACTCCTCCTGAAGGACGGTTCCCTGTGGAGACTTATGTTGTCCCGTATAATGCCTCACTGGTGTCTCAAGCTATTCGCCGGGAGATACGAAGGGGCGGCCAGGTGTTTTATGTACACAACAGGGTTCATTCAATATCCCGGGCTGTCCACCGCGTACAATCGTGTGTGCCTGAAGCCAGGATTGCGGTAGGCCACGGCAGAATGAAAGAACAGGACCTTGCCTCAACAATGCAAGCTTTCTTGCAGGGAAGGTTCGATGTCTTGATTTCAACCACCATAATTGAATCAGGCCTTGATCTTCCCAATGTGAACACACTGATAGTAGAAGAGGCGGATAAGCTCGGGCTTGCCCAGCTGTACCAGCTTAGAGGCAGGGTTGGAAGATCAAACAGGATCGCTTATGCATATTTTACGTTTAGGCCCGGCAGAAACTTAACTGTAGAAGCAGAGCAAAGGCTTACGGCTCTGCGAGATTTTGCTGCCATGGGTTCCGGTTACAAACTGGCCATGAGAGATCTGGAAATTCGTGGGGCAGGCAACCTCCTTGGCCCCGAGCAACATGGATTCATGTCCCTTGTAGGCTACGACATGTATATAAGGCTTTTGGAAAAGGCCGTAAATACTTTGCGTGGCGAAGAAGAAGATAAGCCTGAAAGGATTCAGGCCTCAATCGAGATACCGTGTGATGCTTACCTTCCCGAGCCCTATGTTGCAGGCCCCAGGGAGCGGTTTTCATTATACAAGCGGGTGGCGGGTGCAGAGAGCCTGGAATTGCTTTCGGATATTGAGCTTGAGTTGGAAGACCGGTATGGCGATTTGCCAAAACAGGCCAGGAACCTTTTGAACGTTGCCCGTTTAAAGACAATGTGTTCTTCACTGGGAATAACCCAGGTAACTCTCACCACTGTGGATCTAGTTTTAGCGAAGCAGCGGCTAAGCTTCAAAATTGAAATTCCTCATGTGTTTCCCTCTGACAAAGTGCAACCCTTGAGCAAACGGTTTCCCGGGATAACCTTTGACATCAAGGCCTCCGCCCTAACTCTGGTGTTGTCTCGAAAATCCCCTGATGAGGTGCTTGAATTGAGTATCAGGTTGGCCAAAGAACTGTTGTCAGGGTGAATAACGATTTCAAAACACCTATATACTAGCAAAAGACGAGTCTGAGTTTGCTAAAGGGGGTGGTATTGAGTTGAAAGCAACTGGCATTGTAAGAAGAATTGATGATCTTGGAAGAGTGGTTATACCAAAGGAAATACGGCGCACCCTGAGAATACGTGAGGGAGATCCTCTGGAGATATTTGTGGACAGAGACGGCGAAGTGATTTTGAAGAAGTACTCTCCAATTGGCGAACTAGGAGATTTTGCCCGTGAATATGCCGACTCACTTGCAGAGGCCACCGGCAAAATCGCAATGATTGCAGACAGAGATTCAATAATAGCGGTATCAGGCGCTCCTAAGAGAGAGTTTCTCAATAAGAGAATTTCTCCGGCCATAGAGAGAATAATGGAAGACAGGAAGCCTGTATTGATTACAAAGCCGGGTGAGGACCGGTATTGCAAGGAGTGTATAACTGAGGACGATGCAGGTTGTACATTTACATCAGAAGTCATAGCGCCGATTGTAGCCGAGGGAGATCCAATCGGGGCTGTCATCATATGTACAAGGGAACCTGATGAGGTTATAGGCGAGGTTGAACTTAAGCTGACGGAAACGGCAGCGGGGTTCTTGGCCAAACAGATGGAAGAATAAAGGTTTCTGCCTAATGTTTAGTGTGCTTATTGCGAATTCGCGGCATTAAGGTGGCACTGAGTGCCACCTTTCATTTATAATTTGAGAGAAATTCAGGTGGTGTCCAATAAATGGAAAGGGGCGGTCACCGCAAATGGGCGGCAAAGATTCACGTTTTCTTAAGGGTGCGTTTACCCTTGCATTTGCAGGTGTGGTTGTAAAGATAATAGGGGCCCTTTACCGGATTCCCCTGTATTCCATTTTGGGCAGCGAAGGCATTGGGCTTTACCAATATGCCTATCCCATTTATGCCATAATGCTTACTGTGTCGTCTGCAGGCCTGAACGTGGCTATTTCCAAAGCAGTGGCAGAAAGGTGGGTTCTTGGAAAGCACAAGGCTGCATCAAGAGTTTTCCGGATATCGCTGGTTCTTATGGCCATATTGGGGTTTGTGGGCTTTGCAGCGTTACTTTCCATGTCAGGGTGGATTGCTGCAAACATGGCCAGAGACCCCCGGGCCCGGATTTCCATAGCAGCTATATCTCCTGCACTTCTAATGGCGGCAATTCTGTCGGCATTGCGTGGCTGGTTCCAGGGCATAGAAGAAATGAGGGTCCCTGCAATTTCCCAGGTCTTGGAGCAGGTTGGCAGGCTTGTGACAATGTATACGTTAGGAATAATGCTGCTGCCAAGGGGCATTGAATATGCTGCGTCGGGGGCGACTTTCGGAGCAGTGGTGGGGGCGTTTGCAGGAGTGGTGTACACAGGAGTTGCATATTTTCGGCGAGCCGGGGATTGGGATATTCACAACGACGAACCAGGTGAGTCATGGAGGAGTATTGCCAGGGAGATAATATTTACTTCTGTTCCCATATCTTTGGCGTCCGCCGTTTTTGGCATCACGGAAATTATCGATCTTGGGCTTGTGCCCGGGCGCCTGCAGGCAGCAGGGCTGTTGCCTGAAGAAGCAACGCGGCTTTTTGGGCAACTCACAGGGGGTGCTTTCCCTTTGCTTAACATTCCCACAATCTTTACAGGAGCCTTGCAGGTAGCCCTGGTGCCTTCCATATCCGGTGCAGCGAAGCTGCGTGACAGGAGAAGCATTACCAGGAGAGTTCAGAAAGCCCTGGCCATTACCGTGGCCTTGGCGCTTCCTGCTGCAATGGGCATATACGTGCTTGCCGATCCCATACCGGCTTTGCTTTTTAAGGACCCGGGCATCGGAAAGGTACTCCGGCCCCTTGCCCCTGCAGTGTTTTTCCTTGCGCTTCAGCAGGTGACATCGGGTATCTTGCATGGGCTTGGCAGGATGAGGGTTCCTCTGGTCAACCTGACGTGGGCTGCAGTGGTAAAGGCCATACTTACATATGTGCTTGTTGGCAACCCCTCATTTGGTATCGTTGGTGCAAGCATTGCTACTTCCTTTCATTTTGGCGTGGCGGCGTTGCTCAATCTTTGGGCCATTCAAAATGAAATGGGTAACGTGTTGGATGCACCGGGTATCCTCAAAATATCTCTGTCGTCGGCGATAATGTCTGTGGTGGTTGCGTTTACCTATGTCAGAGCGCAAACCCTGATTCGATGGCAATCGGCTACAATCGCAGCTATTTTAGCGGGTATCATTGTCTATGGAATTCTCGTTGTGGCAATGGGTGTTGTAACCATGGAAGACTTGCAGAGCTTGCCGTTGCTTGATAGCTTGTTCATGAGGCTTGCGAAGCGCAAGAAAAAATGACATGGACTAAGGGGCAGTGTTTATGTGTTCAGAAGATGACAAGCAACCGGGAGGGGCCTTGGGCAACGATCCATGGCAGAGGTTTGAGTCTATCATAAAGCGCTTGCGAGGCCCTGATGGCTGCCCTTGGGATAAGCAGCAGACCTACCGGTCCCTAACACCATTTGTGCTGGAAGAAGCTTATGAAGTGGTTCAAGCCGCCTTGGAAAAGGATCCGGATAAACTCAAGGAAGAATTGGGAGACTTGCTACTGGAGATTGGGCTCTATGCTGCGATTGCCGAAGAAGAGCAACACTTCACTTTTGCTGATGTGGTTAACGGGATATCTGATAAGTTAATGCGAAGGCATCCTCATGTGTTTGGAGACAGGAAGGCAGAAACTCCTGAACAGGTTGAGAGGCTTTGGGCTGAGATCAAACGAAATGAGCCTGGAAGATATGAGAAGGGCCCGTCCATGATGGATATGGTAGACAAGGGGCTGCCGGCTCTGATGAGGGCGCAACAGCAGCAAAAAGTTGCTGCCCAAGGTGGGTTTGATTGGCCCGGTGTACGTGGGGTTTTTGACAAACTTGATGAAGAGGTTTCTGAACTGAAAGAAGCCTGGGGCAAGGGTAATCAGACAGAAATAGAAGGGGAAATGGGAGACCTTCTTTTCTCCTGTGTTAACCTTGCAAGGCATCTGAGTGTCAACTCTGAAGTGGCGCTTATCCGTGCAATTGACAAGTTTTCCAAAAGATTTAGGCATATGGAAGCATATCTGGAACAATACCATCTAACGATAAGAGAAGTAGGGTTGGATACATTGGATGATTTGTGGGAAAAGGCCAAGGATGGAGAGAATAAGGAGGATGAATAGCCGGAAAGAGTGACAAATTCGGCATGCTCATATATCATCGTATGGCATTGGCCAACAGGGTTGGCAATACATAAATCGTCAAGACATGGAGGGATTTTGGTTGAATAAGACAGAACTCGTAGGAGCAGTAGCCAAGAAAGCAGGATTAACCAAGAAGGATACCGAAAAGGCCATCAATAGTTTCATTGATGTTGTACAGGAGACTCTTGCCGAAGGTGATACAGTGGCCATCCTGGGGTTTGGAACTTTTCTGGCAAGAGAAAGGTCCGCACGGGAAGGGCGCAATCCGCGGACAGGCGAACCCATTCAGATTGCGGCGGCAAGAGTACCTGTATTCAGGCCGGGCAGAGGCCTGAAGGATGCCGTAAAAGGAGAGGGCAAGTAGGGCAGTTCAACCCGTAATTACAGGCTGGGAAGATGGTGCCCGAAATGGGCATCGGGATTAGTTTCGAAATATCTATGGAGGAAGGCTAAAGGCAGTGCGATTGGATAAGTACCTTAAGGTCACCCGTCTGGTTAAGCGCAGAACGTTGGCACAGGAGTTATGCAATGGCGGTCACGTGTCTAAGAACGGACGCACTGCCAAGCCTTCGTCTCGTGTTGAAGTTGGCGACGTTTTGGATATCAGATTCGGCCCCAGAACACTTGCTGTGGAAGTAGTTGCCCTGGCCAGCAGTGCAGATAAGAAAACCGCCGGTTTGCTTTACCGGCGGCTCTCTGAAAAGGACTTGGCTGAAGCGGAGTAATGTGGGGGCCGGCCGTTTTGGTACTACTGGCCTCCCTGGTTCTTTACGGGAATATATTGCACTTCCCCGGGCATAACCAACCCGAGTTTCTCTCTCGCAGTTTTCTCTATGTAGTCTTTGCTCCTGAGAGTCTCGACTTGCTCTTGGAGCGTAGCATTTAACATCATATAGTACTCGATTTCAGATTCTAACTGCACAAGCTGTTTTCGAATGCGTATTACCTCAACCTGCCTGGCTGCAAATGCTATGGCAATCAACCCGACAAATACCCACACCAAGTTAAGCTTTATGTTCCGGTGTTTTCTACTTCTCATGGCTGTTCCTCCTCTGCGCCATCTCCACCGAACAGATTCAGGGGATCTCCGGAAATCACAATAACTACCTGGTAGCCTTTCTGTTTTGCCCTGCTATACAGGGTTGCTATGGTGGACTGGCTAAGGGCTAGCCGCTCCGCTATGGCTTGGGCTGAATAGCCTGTTTCCTTCAGGACTACTACTTGTCTTTCCCTAAAACTTAATCTCTCGGCGCCCCGGATCTCGATTTGCACAGCTTATCCCCCGGGTTATCCACAGATTATGCACAGATTGTGGACAAATTTAGTACAATCTTATTCTACACCAAATCAAAAACTCCTGCATCGCAAATAACAATTTCGCCAAATGGCATTTGGGATAGGGTTCTGAACCGCTCTTTGAATTCTCTGTTGTTCATGTGTTGTCATGTTTGCTCCCGCCATTGCCGGGAGAAGGTGGCTTTTTCAGGTTGCTTATCAGCGGCGCCAGCACCTTTTGGTTTACAGTGTTGGCGATAGCTATGGCAGCGTGTTTGATTTGTGAGACTGCTTCCATAACGGCATTTACACAATAGAAGGCAATGCTATAAATAAGGTTTCCTACCAGGGCGTTGGATAGGATGAAGCCCATGGCAAGGGAAATGAGAATATACAACCTCAGTTCCCCGTAGTTCACAATAAATACTACGCAGGCGATAACTGCTAACACAAATACAGACACCAGCCCGTCCAGTGCGTGCGCCATGAGTCTTCCCGGCGATACTGCTGCCCTCAAAGCCGTGTAGGCTTGAAACAAGACATTGCAGAAGATCCCCAAAAGGAAAAGCACAGCCAACCGCCACAACTGTATGTCCACAGGTGGATGCACGGCTAACGGAAAATCCTTTGCAAGAAATTACCGTCCCGATGCCTGGAACCGCCACGATCAAGAGACGAATACTCCAGCGACAAAAGCATTCCTTCCAGGATCATCTGCCCTTTTTCCAGGTCCAAACCGGTAATGTGGAACTCTTCGCCCATTAATGCCAGCATCCCCATTTCCGTTTCAACCACTACCTGCCGTTCATCGAAACTTTCCACATGGATTACCCCCGTTAGGCGAACAGATTCCCTTTGCAGAATCTCAACTTTGTGTGTGCCTTGATCAAGTGGATATTGTTCCAACTGAAGCACCTCCAAATCAGGGCTTGCACTGCCCAATTAGTATCCTAAATATGCTTTGTCCAGTAATATATGACATATGATGTAACTGGATTGGCATGTTTCCTCAAAAAGAGGTACAGTAATATTGTATGAGTGTACCTGCATGGTATTGACCTTCTGATGCAGCGCCAATACTGTGAAACATGATTGGGTTTGGCTGAGCAACTTGGCACTAACTGCAATGCCGTAATCCTTGACACTCAAATTATGCATCACCTATAATCAGTTTGCCGGATTTATCAAAAGATACCGGGAGGAATGTCGGAGGTATGGCCCTCGAGGTAGGAGCGATTATAGAGGGAGTTGTTACTGGAATCACTAATTTCGGTGCTTTCGTGACCTTGCCTGATGGCAAGACCGGTTTGGTACACATCTCTGAGATCGCTGACGCTTATGTTAAAGATATTAACGACTATGTGAAGAGAAATGAAAAGGTTCAGGTTAAGGTTCTATCCGTAGATCCTTCAGGAAAGATCGGACTGAGTATCAAGCAGGCCAGCCCGACGTATAGGCCAAGGCCTAGCCGCAATTTTCGTTCCAGAGCAAGTTTTGAAGATAAGCTTGCCCGCTTCATGAAAGAGAGCGATGAACGCCAGGCCGATCTCAGAAAGAACACAGACTCTAAGCGCGGAGGACGCGGATCACGCCGGGACTTCTAGAGAGACAAAAGCCGGGGTGTTGGAATAGGTAGACAATGGGGACTTAAAATCCCCTGGGCTTTTGAGCCCGTGCGGGTTCGAGTCCCGCCCCCGGCACCACA
>DUTL01000229.1 GCA_012842105.1 Candidatus Fermentithermobacillaceae bacterium
AAAGAGCAGTACAAAACGGTGCGCGAGAGCATGCCGGCCACGGGGAACAGAGGCGTAATCATGACCGTGTGCCCAACCGGGGCAGGTACCGCTACCAAAATTAGGGATCTAATACTGGATAAGCTTTCCATAGCCAGGACTATGGATGTTATTCCTGTAAGCGCCCTGGAGGATATCGATGAGGCAGTTTCGAGTTTGGGAAATAGGCTTTGCGTGGTTGTTGGGAGCATTGATCCGGAGATTGATGATGTGCCATTTGTCGGAGTTGATGAAATTCTTAGTGATGAAGGGTTAAAGAGAGTCGAAAGGCTGCTCAAAGGATGGGATTCCTCAGAACTTACGGGGCCGGTAAGGGAGGTTGAATCTCGGGAAGACATCTTGAGCCTTATCAGAAGCCAGATGCACCGCTTTGTGTCTTCGGTTACGCCTGAGGAAGCTGAAATTGTGTGTGATACAGTGCTGCGCAGCCTTGAGAATGAGTTTTACGCCAGGGCCCTTCCTGTAGATCTTATGAGCAGAGTGTATCTACACACTGCATGTATGGTTGACAGAATCGCCTCAGGAAACGAACTGGAACTCCCGGCCTGGGGTGAAAACGAGCGCAAACGGCGGAAAGATGAATTTGCACAACTCAAACAGATCTTGGACAATGCCGGAGCCCGGGTTGATCTTAAGGTGCCCGAAAGCGAAATAGACTATTTTCTGGCCGCTCTTCCATCCAATTGAGCCGGTTGAGCCGGAAGGAGGGCCGGCGTAGCTAACAGCTGCTGAACCACCTGCAGTAACTCACTTTTGGCTTAGGCCAATTAAGAAAAACAAGCACTATTTAACATAGCACGATAGGAGACAGTATGTATGGCAAAATTTCGCAGTTGGGTTAATGAGGCATCCAGCGGGCGCCCGAGAGAGTTCATGACAGTATTGCTTCTGGTGATCGCCAATGGTTTTATTTGGCAGATGGTCATATCAGTGATCCCATTGTTGTCTAAATCACTCGGTGCAGGCGAGGTTGAGATAGGGGTTATCTCAGTAATTCCGGCAATTACCACTATTATAGCCAGTGTCCCAGGGAGTTTGCTCGGGCAAAAACTGGGGAAACGATTCTTGTTCATATCAAGCCAACTAACAGGTATAGCATGCGCGCTAGCCTTGCTCAATGCCAGGGGATTTTCCCAGATAATCATAGCCCAGGTGTTGTTTGGCGTATCCAACGCGCTTTTCTGGCCTACTGAATTGGCTTATTTCAGCGAAATTATACCCGGGCATATGCGTGCAGGGGTGATGGGGTATACCCTGGCGGTTTGTTCCATTGCAGGGACAATGGGGCCGAGCCTGGGCGGGTATCTCATTGACAACCACGGGTATGGGCCGGTATTTGGCGTATACGTAGCAGTTGTTTCTGCCTGCTGTCTGGTTGCATTCACGCTCCCCAGGTCACAACCGGTGGGAACATACCGGGGCGAAACGGCAGGCTCAGGATTGGCAGGTGCAGTTGAGGTTCTGAGAAGGCCTGCGCTCCAGGTTACAGTTATGAACACCTTCTTTAACTCTATAACATTGCAAACCCTCGATGTATTCTTCCCTGTGTTGCTTGCTAACTTGGGCTATTCGGCGATGCTTATCGGGACAGTTACTACAGTAAGAATGGCAGGGCTAACACTCATGCGCCTATTCATCGGTAGGCTTACAGAGCGTGTTCCGGCCCCGCGCTTGCTGTTCTCAGGTTTGTTTTTGTCTTCCCTGGCTGTTGGGCTGATCCCCCTGGCTCCTGTTCCCTTTTGCATTTACGCATGTAGCCTGCTTGCAGGGGTAGGTTATGGTGCTGTGTCTGTCCTTACTCCAACCATCATTGCTGAGAACAGTGATTCGAGTGAGCGTGGAGTGGCCATGGCGCTGGACAACGCTGCGTTCAACGGCGGAAGGGTCTCTAGTGGGATTGGGATTGGATGGATAGGGGGGATGGTCGGCCTTGGCACGTCGATACTGGTTGCCAGTGCAGTGGTATTCTCAGGGCTTGCATACTCCCTGTCAGTATACGTGCGCAATACCAGGGTTCCCAGCCAGCGCTATGAGTATCGTAACACATGATGGCACGGTTATTGCATTTTATAATATATGAAGTGAGTATTAATCTTGATTGTATATGTCACTAGGGGGTACCAAGATGGCAAAAAACGTACAAGACCATTTCACGCCCGAGGTCCCGGGCCTCGTGATTGTGACTCATGGGAGGTGGGGTGAAGAGCTCTTGAAGAGCGCTGAGATGATCGCAGGCGAAATGGAGCAAGTTGTGGCCATATCGCTGGCGGCGGGTGAGGAGCCTTTGGAGTACCAAAGACGAATTACCAGAGTGCTTGAGACACTTCCTGAGGGCTCAGTGGTATTTGCCGACCTTCTAGGCGGTACGCCCTGTAACTGCTCGGCAGCTTTATCTAAGAAATACTCTATCGGTATCGTTTCAGGTGTAAACCTTCCTATGTTACTGGAAGCTCTTTGTTTGAGGCAGAGCCTTTCTGGGGAAGAACTAGCTGCGGCATTGGTAGGCGCAGGCAGGGAAGGAATTCAGAACGTGTTGAGTGTGTTGAGCGAGGTCGTGTAACGTGTGTCCGGGCCCAACCACCGACGTGTATGCCGAGTGGCGGAGCATGCGATCTTCAAGGCTAGTTCATATAGGAAGGGAGGGTTTAATGTGGCTGATTTTGCACTAATCCGTATAGACCATCGTTTGATTCACGGACAAGTTGTGGGAATCTGGATGAAAGAACTCAAAGCTGACCACATCTTGGTTATTGATGATCCCCTGGCCAAAGACTCGTTCATGCAGAGGATCTATACTGCAGCGGCACCACCTACTGCAAAGGTCGAAATGATGGCCGTAGATCAAGTAATTGAGCGCTGGAACGAAGATCAATTTGGCTCAGGATCATACCTCGTTCTCTTACGAGATGTTGACACGGTGCTAAGAGTATGGAAAGGCGGATTTCCGATCAAGCAACTCCAGATCGGCAATCTTGCTGCAATTCCAGGAAAGAAACTGCTTCATAAGAGCAGCCGGCTTACTCAGGAGCACCTGGACGCACTTTCTGAGATGGTGGAAGGAGGTGTGGAGATTTTCTGCCAAGCGGTACCGCTTGAGAACAAGGTCGACCTTAGGAAACTTGGATAATAACCTGGGAACTTGAAAAAGGAGGATTCCAACAGTGGAAGCTAGTGTAACTGTAATGCAAGCCCTACTTGCCGGATTAAGTTACTATCTGGGTACGGCACTGCTCGGCTATACTAATATGCTGTATAACCCGCTTGTGATTGCACTTCCCCTGGGCTTGGTAATGGGGGACGTACCGCAAGCAATGATCATAGGTGCTTATCTACAGATGGTGTATATCGGTGTAGTCAGCGGTTTGGGCGGTGTAGCCACAGTTGACAAGCCCTTGGCCACAGCAATTACAATTCCTATTGCTATCGCCACGGGAATGAAGCCTGAGTTGGCAATGGCTATTGCTCTTCCATTCGGTATATTGGGAGCTAACATTTCCCACTTGGAGAAACTCATTTTCACCTACTTTGTGCACAAAGCTGATAAGTACGCTGAAGATGCTAATACTGGCGCTATAGTACGTTGTTCCACAATATATCCTCAGCTTGTTAAACTGGTGCTGCGAACAACTCCTGTAGCTCTGATTGTTTACCTGGGTCCCTCGATGGTTCAGTCGGTCTTGGATGCCATGCCTGAAGCATTAATGCACGGCCTTCAGGTGGCAGGCGGCCTACTGCCTGCTATGGGATTTGGGATCACGCTTAAAGTTATAGGTAGAAAAGACCTGCTGTATTATTTCTTTGCCGGCTTTTTCTTCTTAAAGTACTTCCAATTGGATATTATGGCAGCAGCTATTTTCGGAACCATCCTTGCGTTCATGCACATTAACTTCGTAGGAGGTGCGGAACATGGCAACTAATACGTCTAACGATGTTGATCTCAAGCCTGAGAAGATAACCAGGAGAGACGTGACTATGGCAGCCTTGCGTTGGTGGTGGGTTTGCGAGCAAGCCCTTAACGTTGAAAGGCTGCAGAACTTAGCATTTACTACGACTATGATTCCCATCCTTAAGAAACTCTATAAAAAGAAAGAGGATCTTAGTGAAGCACTGAAGAGGCACTTGAACTTCTTTAACACTCAGGGCGTATGGGGTACCATCATTCACGGTACCGTTGTTGCAATGGAAGAGCAGAAGGCTAACGGGGGAGAGATGACCGGAGATGCCATAGTGGCGTTCAAGACCGCATTAATGGGCCCTATGGCAGGTATCGGCGATACCATGGACTGGTTGACTCTTATGCCGCTCATCCTTAGTATTTCGATTCCTATCGCTGCCAGAGGCAGCTGGGTCGGCGCGGTTCTTCCCTGGTCGCTGTTCCTGGTCATAACGTTGGCGGAAAGCTATTTCTTCTGGCACCTTGGATATAGAGTCGGGCGCGAATCCATCGCTAACCTGCTTGAGGGTGGACAGCTAAAGACACTTATGACTGCATGCAGTGTTCTCGGTACGTTTATGATGGGTGCTCTTGCTTGCAGTTTTGTTAACGTATCCACTCCCCTTGTTTGGACTTCAGGCGATTTTGATTTTGTGCTTCAAGAGATCGTAGACGGCATTATTCCGGGGCTTCTGCCATTGCTTGCAGTGTTTGGCGTGTACCTCTTCTTGGACAAGAAGAATCCAAAGTATACCACGGTTGTACTTTGGCTGCTGGTGATTGGTATTGGCCTTGGAATGTTGGGTATTCTGTAGAGTGTGATAGGCGAAAATCAGGCGGTGGGTTTGCTTTGGCCGCCGCCTGATTTTCTAGAGGTTGGAGGGATATAGATGAAGTCAAAAGCAGCTGTAATGGAAGGCATTGGCAAGATGGGCATTCGGGAACTGGATATTCCGGAACCCGGCGAAGGCGAAGTGCTTGTCAGGAACCACAAGTGCAACATCTGTACAACTGATTGGCAGACGTGGGCAGGACTCAGGAAATCTCAGGGCAGGAAGTTCCCCTGGGCACCCGGGCATGAGATGGGTTCAGAGATTGTGGCTGTAGGAAAAGGCGTAAACAAAGAACTTAAAATAGGCGACCATGTAGGTTTCGGATACGGGTTTTGTGGAGAGTGTTACTGGTGCCGTCGTGGAGACACGAGCAAGTGTACCGGTGAAGGGACATCATATTCTTACAATGGGCTAACAGGAAGTTTTGGTATGTCTCAGTATATGCTTGTTCCTTCAAAAATGGTGTACAAGGTGAGCCTAGAACTTCCCTGGGAAGAAGCTGGCTACCTTGAGCCTTTGGGCACAGCTATTCGTGGGGTAAGACGCCTTAGGGTAAAACCCGGCGAGAACATTTTGGTTATCGGTGCGGGCAACCTTGGATTGGTTAACGCTCAAGCAGCCAGGGCGTTTGGTGGCAGGGTCATGGTAAGCGAGATTAATGAAGAGCGTTGTGGTATAGCAGAATCCCTGGGCTTTGAAACAGTCAATCCCAAGAAAGCCGACGTTGCAGCCTGGTGCAAAGAGAAGACTGATGGCAGGGGCGTAGACGGTGTCATCCTTGCAGTTGGAAACACAGCTGCGAACCAGCAGGCGCTTGAGGCAGTAGGTGTTACAGGCAGAATCTTGTTCTTTGCCGCAGGATATCCTGCTCCCGAGATTGAGGTTGATCCAAACACCATTCATTACACGGAAATTGAGTTAATCGGTACCTACGGTGGAGACCTTCGCGACTGGCAGCTGGCAGCTGACTTTCTATCCCGAGGTATCGTCAAGACAGACAAGTTGGTTTCACACCAGGTGCCCTTAGACGAAGTTCAGCATGCGTTTGAACTCGCTGCCACGCCTGGCAATTATCGTGTTTCACTGGTGTTGTGGCCGTAGTTGAATGCAGGAAACTAGTCAGAATGATTATGGCAGTGTGGCAGAGTTATTTGCGGGCAAAGGAGGAAGCAGTAAATGTTAGTACGTATGGATGATATCTTAAAGAAAGCTTCGGCAGAGGGCTATGGCGTACCTGCTCCTAACATCATGGATGCTGAAACATTTCGCGCATGCCTTGAAGTGGCCAGAAAGCTTCGTGCGCCAATTATAATTGACGCAGGCGAAGAACACGCAGATTTTATTGGCGAAGCGGCACGTTTTTTTGAGAGACAGTTCCCCGAAATTCCGTTTGCGGTAAACTTGGACCATGGTTCAACTTTTGAAGGGGCTGTAAGATGCATTAGAGCCGGATACACGTCTATTATGGTAGATAGATCCCAGGCTCCCTTTGAGCAGAACGTGAGTGAAACCGCTGAATTGGTCAAGATTGCACACGCGGCAGATGTATCTGTGGAGGCTGAACTTGGGCACGTAGGCCAAGGAGTTAGCTACGACGAGGACAGAGACGCGGGCTTGACTAGAGTAGAAGATGCAGTTAAGTACGTAGAAAAGACCGGGGTTGACTGCTTGGCTGTAGCTGTTGGGACTGCTCATGGCAGATATGTTGGAACTCCGAAACTTGATTTCGATCGTCTTACAGCTATCAGAAAAGCAGTTTCAGTGCCCTTGGTGCTTCACGGCGGCTCTTCTTCAGGAGATGAGAACTTGAGGAAGGCAGTGGAACTGGGGATTGCAAAGGTTAATCTATGGACCGACCTGAGTAACGGAGCGTGTGACAAAGTCAAAGGTTACCTGGAGAGAAAAGAGTTCCCGAGTTATGCAGGCATTCTCAAATTGGGGTTAAGCGGCTACAAGGCAGTTCTCACTCACTACATGGAACTGTTTGGGTGTGTTAACCGTATATAGGTAGTCACCCTGGTGGTCAGTTACGGCGATGTTGACATGAGCTGCTATGAGTATAGCAGTGCGTGGAATCTTACAGGTGCGCACATTGGATGGTTGGTCCAAGGTACGCACCTGTTTGTGCCTTGAACGGTGGTTTAGCGTATCCGGCATTATTGGTAAAAAGTAAGTTGGCAAGCAGAGGAAAGGTGGGGGTTACATGGCAACAAACCTTGAAGGCAAGATTGCTTATGTCGACCTTGGAAAACATGAGGTCAAGATTGAGGCAGTAGATTCAAACACATACAGGAAGTATTTTGGAGGGAGCGGCCTAATAGC
Source organism: Candidatus Fermentithermobacillaceae bacterium (assembly GCA_012842105.1). Taxonomy (GTDB): domain Bacteria; phylum Bacillota; class Sulfobacillia; order Fermentithermobacillales; family Fermentithermobacillaceae; genus DTU015. The sequence continues at coordinate 7,129 of DUTL01000229.1, forward strand.
CAGGCACCTCCTTACCATGATGAAACCCGGAGTAGATGCTTTTGGCCCCGACAATGTTTTCATATATGCCTGCGGCCCAATGACAGGCGGGCCGTATTCCGGTTCCGGCCGCAGCGCTGCCGGATGCAAGTCTCCTCTTTCAGGAGGCTTCGGAGTTGGAGAGGGCGGAGGATTCGTAGGTGCTGAGTTGAGAAGGGCCGGGTTTGATGCAGTTGTTGTGACAGGCGCATCTGACACACCTGTATACTTGTTTGCCCACGATGGTGAAATGGAGATTAGAGACGCTTCGGGGCTGTGGGGCAAGACCACCGGTGAAGTGGAACAAGAAATACGCCGCGAACTAGGCGACAACCTTATTCGTGTGGCTCAATGCGGGCCTGCAGCAGAGGCATTGGTGAGGTATGCAGCAGCCCGGCCGATATAGTGGGTAAGGTCATTACATACTGCTGCATACCTCACCAATGCCTCTGCTGCACGCCGCGAACTAGGCGAC
>DUTL01000230.1 GCA_012842105.1 Candidatus Fermentithermobacillaceae bacterium
CTATTTTGCCCTGAACCTTTCCGTCTACTCTCAGACTGCCTTTTGATTGAACGGTACCTTCGATTTGAATGCCTTTTCCGAGTATGCTCTCAAAGGTGCCCGGCCGTTGGGCAGGCTCTTTGGACCTAAACATGATATATGCCTCCTAGGTTTCAGTCAGGAAGGTAGCCCAGAGGATCTTGATTCTTTCCGTCTTTGCAGACCTCATAGTGCAGGTGGGGCCCTGTAGCTATACCGGAAGTGCCGACGTAACCAATGGTATCGCTACGGCGGACCTTCTGCCCTGCAGTGACTGCCATAGAACTGCAGTGGCTGTACAAAGTCTCAAGCCCGTAGCCGTGGCTTATTATTATGGTCCGGCCATAGCCTGATTTGTAACCGGCAAACTTGACCGTTCCGTCAGCAGCGGCTCTTATGGGAGCACGGTATTGGGCGCCAATGTCGATTCCCTCATGGAATTGCTGCCTTCCTGTGATTGGGTGCCTGCGCCACCCGTACGGCGAGGTTAAGCTGCCATGTACAGGCCAGATGTTGGGCTGAGCCCTGGCATAAGCCACAGCCTTGTCAGCCTCCTCACGAAGATCATTGAGACAATCCTGCAAAGAGCCAATTTCGCAATCCAGTTCAAGAGCCAACCGCTCCAGGGAATCGAGAACGGAGGCCATGTCGCGCACGGGAATCCGGCCGGCGTGTCTTCCGGAACGAGACGTGGTGGCTGCCATAACCTGCCTTGCTGCAACCACGGCTGCAAGTTCTGAGGTTCCCTCCTGCAATAAGCCCTCTTCTATGAGCATACTCCTGGTTTCGCTCTCAGCGAGTTCAGTCTGGCGCAACCTTTGGGCCATTTCGAGGATATGTTGTTGAAGCTCTTGTATTTGCTTCTCTTGAGTGCCTGCTACGTCGTGAAGGTAGTTAAGCTCCTCATTCTGCTTTGCTGTTTCCATATATGAATTGACGAATATGCCAAGTGCAGCCAACGAAACGCACACGGCTGCCATTATGGATAAGAGCGTGCCCAAACTGAAACTCAGTGTGTGAGTCTTGCCGTGGGAATACACCAGCAAAAGACTAAGCCGGCGCTCCCGGCTGCTGGTGGGCCTCTTTGCGCTTGGTTTTCTTTCTTTGACAAAAAAACGGGTTAAGGGCAAGCGTACGACGCCTCCGAACTTTTCCAATAAAGATTAAGCCTCAAATGAAAACATGGTACTTCTACATTCGACGCTTGTCCCGGTAATCCTTCTCCGGAGTGAGAAAACCCCTATCCTCCGTGTCTGCTTCCTCAGGGCAAAACAAACTCCGGTTTGGGCCTCAGCGGCCTACATAGATACGGGGCACCCTTGAAGCAATTCCCGTAAGGATTTCGTGGGTAATGGTGCCTGCAATCTCTGCTACTTCATCAAGAGTTATAGTTTCATTGCCGTCACTGCCAATGAGGGTAACCACGTCTCCTGTTTTGAATCCCGGGTCGCCTTCTAGATCAATCATTGATTGATCCATGCATATTCGGCCTGCAATTGGGTACCTTTTGCCTCTTATCAATACTGAGGCTTTATTAGACAACGACCTTGGGTACCCGTCTGCATAGCCAATAGGGATAGTGGCAATAGCGGTCGCCTCAGGAACCTTGTACGACATGCCGTAGCCAACGTATGTGCCAGGCCCAACCCGTTTAATGTGGGATATACGGGCCTTGAGGGAAAGAACCGGGTACAGGCTTGCCTTGCAGGCCAGGGAAGTATCCGGGTAGCAACCGTAAATCATAATTCCGGGCCGCACTAGATCAAAGTGTGATATTGGAAGGTCGAGTATTGCAGCAGAATTCGATATATGTATATAGCGGGGATAAATATTGGCGTCTGCAACCTGGTTCATGGCCTCTTCAAAATTGCGCATCTGAAAAGCGGTGTATTCCCGGTTCGTATCGGCAGCGGAAAAGTGTGAGAAAACGCCCTCTACTTCCACATGGTTGCACGTTGAAACGAGTTCAAGGGCTTGCCGGAGTTCAGGCCCGGGGAGGAATCCAACCCTACCCATTCCGGTTTCCACCTTGATGTGGACCTTGCTCTTTCTCCCTGCTGCCTGCCCGGCGATTTCGGCATCTCGTATCCCCGGGGCCGAAGTAACGGTCATTGAAACCCCAAGAGTTGCCAGTACATTGGCAGCAGTGCTTGTCACGGGCCCGAGAGCCAAAATCATGTCGTTCAGGCCTGCCTCCCTGAGTTCCACTGCTTCATCGGGCGTGGCTACAGCCAGGCCTATGACGCCAGGCACCTCCAGCGCGGCACGGGAAGCCGGTATTGCGCCTATGCCATAGGCGTTTGCTTTGACTACGGCGAGTATCTGAGCATGTGGCGACGTGAGATCTCTTACCGCCAGCAAATTCTTCTTGAAGTTCTCCAGGTTCACTTCAGCCCAAACTGGCCTCAGGGGGTTTTTCATGGTCATAGATCCTCCTGTGCTGCAAAATAGGCCGGCAATGTTTCACGTGAAACATTACCTGGCCCCCTAGTACGTCCCGGCAGCTCCGCTTATGGCTTCAACCAGTCGTTCTAAATCTTCGGGCCCAAAGAATGTGATGCTAATCGTTCCCTTCGCGCCCTGTCTCTTTACAATAACCGGGCTTCCCAAGGCAGCTGCCAATATCTCTTCTGCTTCTCCTACGCGCGCAGCCTCAGTTGCCTTTTTCTGCCTGCCTTTTTTGCCGGGCCTGGACGATACGGCGTCTTCTGTGCTTCTAACTGAGAGCCCTCTTTCAACGATGGTGTTTGCAAGCCGGAGTTGCTGCTCGCGTCCCAGGCCTACAAGGGCACGTCCATGCCCGCCTGAAATTCTTCCCTGGTTTATCAGTTGCTTCACTTCCGGCTCCAACCTCAGCAACCTCAAAGTATTTGCAACATCTGACCGGCTTTTTCCCACCCTCTGAGAAATATCCTCCTGTGTAAGCCCAAACTCCTCTGACAGCCTTTTGTAGGCCTCTGCCTCCTCAAGCGGCCCCAAATCTTCTCGCTGCAGGTTTTCGACCAAGGAAATCTCCATAGCCTCCCGGTCACTCAGACTTCTAACCACAACGGGAATCTTGTCAAGCCCGGCTTGCAGGGCAGCCCTAAGGCGCCTTTCCCCTGCAACCAGCTGGTACACAGCTCCTTCACGCCTCACGATCAATGGCTGAATTACACCATGCTCCATCATAGATGCAGCTAACTCCTGAATCTTTTCATCATCGAATATTTGCCTGGGTTGGTATGGGTTGGGCTTTATGTCTTTTGGATCGGCCTCCAGAATCTCCTCCCCGCCTTCGTCCAGTACCGCAGGAATCAGCGCGTCAATACCCCTCCCAAGTCCTCTCCTGGCCACGCCGCAACACCTCCTCTGCAAGTTCTCGATATACTTCGGCTCCCCGGGATCTGCTATCGTAAATGGTTATAGGTTTACCGTGAGAAGGCGCCTCGGATAATCTCACATTCCTGGGGATTACTGTTGCAAATAATTGATTACGAAAATACCTCTTAACCTCTTCAGCTACCTGGAGAGACAAGTTAGTGCGGCCGTCAAACATTGTGAGGAGCACGCCTTCCAGGCCCAGGGTGGAGTTAAGCCTTCCTCTAATAAGTTTGATGGTGCTCAGAAGTTGCGTAAGCCCTTCCAGGGCGTAGTACTCACATTGTATGGGTATCAGAACTGAATCAGCGGCTGCCAGGGCGTTAACCGTGAGCAACCCCAGGGACGGCGGGCAATCGATAAATGTATAGTCGTAATTGTCCCTGATCTTTCCGACTACCTTCTTCAGCCTGTGCTCCCTCTCATCCATAGCAACCAGTTCGATTTCAGCACCAGCGAGATCAAGTGACGAAGGCAAAAGCCACAGGCCGGTGTATTCAGTAGCCCGAAGAGCCTTGACCGGTTCAACGTTTCGCACAAGGCAATCGTACAATGAGTAATCCAACTTGTTTCTGTCAACCCCCACGCCGCTTGTGGCGTTTCCTTGAGGATCCACATCCACAATCAACACCGTCCGGCCCAGCTCGCCAAGACACGCGCCGAGATTAACAGCTGTAGTAGTCTTACCCACTCCGCCTTTTTGGTTGGCAACTGCAACGACTTTCGACATGGTTATATTCTTACCAACACCTTAAACTCCCACGATTTTTCATACATCTCTTCTCTGCACACTACATCGAGTCCTGCCTTTTTCATCTCAGCAACAATTTTCCGCAGGGTATTTTGAAAAATCCTGGGATCTTTGTAGATAATCCTGTATTTTTTTGCAGGAAGCAACGCTTTCACGGTTGCTTTCCCCGAAGACAACCTGCACAGATCTTCCATTTCCTCTGCAGTCAACTTCATTCTAACACACCTGCGGAACAGTTCTAGCTGTTTGCTTTCCTCGGGCACCCTCAAAAGCGCCCTGGCTTGCCTTTCGCCAATGTCGCCGGACCTTAGCGAATCCAAAACCTTACCGGGCAAACGCAGCAACCGCAACTTGTTCGAAACTGTACATTGCTTCCTGCCACAGCGAATTGCTATCTCCTGGTGGCTCATCCCATGTTCCGAAACAAGCTCAAATACCATCATGGCTTCTTCCACCGGGTTTACATCTCTTCGCCTGGCTCCTTCCGAAATCCGGGTTACTATTGCAGTAACATCATCCATTTCTCTGACCCAACAAGTGATTGCCTCTCCACCCCTGGCCCGGGCCACCCAGTACTCAAGGTCTCCTGCCACCAATTCAAACCTGCCACTTACGGGCCTTACCAAAACAGGCTGTCTTGACCCTTTTACAAGCTCGGCAAGAACCGCCCTTGATATGGCCTCTTCACCGCCTGGCAAACACGACCCCGGCCGCACATCAATGTGGGTGATAGGCACCTGTTTGACTTCAAACCTTTCGCTTGCAAGCTCAAACATAAAAAAGCCACCTCCACGGTGACTGTTCGCCCTAATCCCAGTTATTTCCTGCCTATTCTTGTCATATCAGGGGCTTTTTTCTTATCGCCGCGTACCGTCTGGGATATCTACTGTCCAATGCTTCCGTTTTTGCATACACGGCCAGTACCCTTCTTCCCATATCTTCAGGCAAGCTATATGGAATTTCCTCTTCCAACCGCATTCCGGTTTGCGCCAAACCAGGCTCCGCTCTGGGAGCCTGCTGTTCGGGCCCGATCCAAAGTACAGCTTTTCCCCCAACTGCCAGCAACCCTGAACACAGTTCCAGAGCGATCCCGGGCATGGCCATTGCCCTGGACACAGCCAGCGAGAACCCTTCCCTTAATTCACGCCCTTGGCCGGCATTTTCTGCCCTTTCCTGCACCACATCGACTCCAGGCATTCCGCTTCTCCGTATAAAACTTCTCAGAAAGTCACATGCGCCCTGCCTCGAATCCAATAAACTCACCCGCGCACATTTGCCAAGCGCACTGAGAGCAAGCCCGGGCCAGCCATTGCCGCTCCCAAGATCAACCGCATTGCCGCCGGTGCACAGCCCTTCAACAAAGCCAACTGCAAACGAATCGGCCAGGAGTTTCACTGCCAATTGGCCAGGGTTTTCAAATCCTGCCACACGCCTTCCTTCCCAGCCCACGAAAAAACGTAACCACTCCTCGACCAAGACACGGCCGGCTTCAGGCAAGCCTATCCCCATATCGCCTATTGCTTTGTCAAATGCGTTTAAGGCTTCGTCCATATAACCGTCAGCTGCAAGGCCAGACTGTTTGCCCACTGTTAACCTCCCTCTACTCTCCGCGTGGGGCGCGCTCAGGTTGAACCAACGCCCTAAGTTTGCCGCTTCTTAACATCGCCAGTATGACCAGCGCATCAGAAGGGGAAACCCCCACCCCTAAAGCGCGGCCGATAGTTGGAGGACGGTACCTTACCAGCTTGTCAACGGTCTCTCTGGATAAGCTCTTAAGCTGCCGCCAGTTGACATTGGCAGGCAGCTTCTTCTCCAGGTGCTTTTCAAGCCGCCTGGCTTCCCGATTCTGCCTTTCAATGAACCCTGCATACTTTGCCTCAATCTCAATCTCAGACAAAACTTCCTCAGGTAAACCGCCCAGTCCGTCAACTACGCCTATAAAATCCTCTATGTGTCTTTCAGGGCTTCTCAGCAGGTCTTTTATGGCTCCCCCGGTTACTTTTTGCTCCAACAGGGCCCTGCCCCGGTTAATAAATTCAGCTTTGCGGCTGAATGCCTGCCACCTTTCCTCTGAAACAAGGCCTACCCGTCTCCCCAAGGGAGTCAACCTCATATCCGCATTTGAATGTCTCAGGAACAGCCTGTGTTCTGCTCTTGACGTGAGCATCCTGTAAGGCTCTTCAATCACTGTGCTCACAAGATCGTCCAGAAGCACGCCTATATAAGCTTCCTTTCTTCCCAAAACCAAAGGCTCTTCTTCTTTGATCTTCATCGCTGCGTTGACTCCAGCCAAAAGCCCCTGGGCAGCAGCTTCCTCATAGCCGGAAGTGGCGTTTATCTGGCCCGCAGTAAACAGCCCTGATATGCCCTGGACTTCAAAAGTAGGATGAATCTGGGACGGTATCAGGTAATCATACTCAATTGCATACCCGGGCCTGCTAATTTTGGCCTTTGTTAGCCCTGGAACAGTGTAGATCATTTGGTATTGAACATCCTCAGGCAAACTGGTGGAAAGACCCAAAATATAGACATCATCGCTTTCCTCAGACTCGATTTCGAAATATAGCTGGTGGCGTTTCCTGTTAGGGAACCGCATTACCTTGTCTTCAATCGACGGGCAATATCTCGGCCCCACGCCCTCTATAGTACCGTCAAAAAGCGGCGCCCTGTCGATATTCTTCCTCACCACTTCATGGGTGTTTTCATTCGTGTAAGCGGAATAGCAAACATTTTTGCTCCGCAGCATGGGAACTGACATGAAAGAAAAAGCGACGGGCTTGTCTGCCCCCCTTTCAGGTACCAGCTGATCCCAATCAATGCTACCCTTGAGTATTCTAGGCGAAGTACCCGTCTTAAACCTGCCCAGTTCAAACCCAAGGCTTGCCAGGGATGCAGAAAGACCCCTGGCGCTTGATTCCCCTATTGGCCCGGATTCAACTACTTTCGGCCCTATAACAATCCGGCTTTCAAGATACACTCCTGTGCAGAGAATGACGGTTCTGGCGCGTATTGCGCTGCCGTCTTCCAGCTTTACTCCATAGGCTTTGCCGGCACCTGTAAGTACCTCTGTAACCATGCCTTTAATCAGCTTAATGCCCGATGCTTCAATCCGCCTTCTCATGTAGGCGGAATAGGCGCGCTTATCTACTTGAGCTCTTAGGGATTGGACGGCAGGGCCCTTTGATGCGTTTAGAAGCCTCATTTCAATGGCGGTATTGTCCGTAGCAAGGGCCATCTCACCGCCCAAAGCATCGATTTCGGCCACTATCTGTGCTTTGCCGGGCCCGCCGATAGCGGGGTTGCAAGGCATACCTGCAACATTGCCCACATCCATTGTCACCATGGCCGCTTTCATATTCAACCTGGCCGCAGCAAACGCTGCTTCACATCCTGCATGGCCGCTGCCTACGACCAACACGTCGAAATCAAAGCCCCTATTTCTCAAACCCCGCCTGGCTCCCTTCAAGACTGCTTGTTCCCCCGGTTATCTACTTGCCCACACAGAAACGAGAAAATATACGGTCGAGAGTTTCGCCGCTTACTTTCTTGCCGGTAAGCTCCATAAGCGAACCGGCTGCTTCCTCAAGGGCCAATACTATCACATCGTCAGTCCATCCCTGGTTCAGGTACCCAAGAGCTCTCTGTATTTCGCCAAGCGCCCGCCCCAAGCAATCCACTTGCCTCGCTGATCCAGGCGCCAAAGCTTCAGGATCCCCTAAGGACGCAAACATGGATTGAACCTTCTTCTTCAGGCCCTCTATGCCAAACCCTGTGGCCCCCGAAGCTCTCACCCATCTATCCTGGCAAATGTCCCTGAGCAGCTTCAAGTCTACCTGCTGTTTCATGAGATCTACCTTGGTCACCACGGCCAGGCAGTTCCTATTTTGCCATTTGCTTAACCACTGCACATCTTCGTCGTAAATCCCCTGGGTATCGTCAAGCACATACAGTATTACATTTGATTCAACAGCAGCAGTTTGTGCCCGCTCAACGCCAAGGGCTTCAACCACTTCTTCAGTCTCCCTTAATCCTGCAGTATCCAGCAGCGCTACAGGAAGGCCATACCATTCCGTAGGCTCCCTGAGCACGTCGCGGGTTGTTCCGGGAATGTCAGTCACTATTGCCCTTTCTCTGGCAAGCAACGCATTGAACAACGATGACTTTCCTACATTTGGACGGCCCACAAGGCAGACTTCCACTCCTTGTGAAAGTGCAAGGCCCAAAGGAGCCCTTTCCAAAACAGCGCCAATATCATGGCTCAAACCGGCCAGTAAGTCCTGAATGTCAGACTTGTCCGCTTCTATTGTTTCCGGGAAATCAATGGAACCCTGTAACAGGGCGAGCAAATCAACTATCTGCGTTTCCCATTTCTCCACCATTGAGCCAAGCTCGCCCTTAAGCCGCCTGCCCGCTTGAAACAGCGACTCCTCTGACGCTGAAGTTACAATGTCCAGCACAGCCTCGGCTTCATCAAGGGTTATCCTGCCGTTGATGAAAGCCCGCTTTGTGAATTCCCCGGGTAAAGCCGGCCTTGTGCCCAGCCTAAACGCCAAGCTCAGCACCTTCTCTGCAACAACCACCCCGCCGTGGCACTGTATCTCCACCACATCTTCTCCTGTATACGACCTGGGCGCTCTCATGGCCAGTACGATGCATTCATCAACTACCCGGCCGGAGCCCATATCCAAAACATCTGCCAAAGCCATGGACCAGCTCTTCATTGCCGGTACGCTGCCACGTCTCTTAAGCCTTATCATTCTCCCTGCAATCCTCAGAGCATCCGCGCCGCTCAGCCTGACTATTGCAATGCCGCCTGTGCCTACAGGGCTGGCTATGGCGCCTATAGTATCTGTCACTGTATCCACGAACCACCCCTGGCTGCTGCCCAAGGCTTTCACCTCCCCAAACAGAGGACCCCCCAATTCATCTTCATGCCTAAATTATACCCCACAAATAGTATCAAACAGAAAGGGGGCCCCACTGTACAGAGCCCCCATGTTTTTTAACTTGTTTCCTCTCACATTACCTGTGCCTTAGCGTTGCATTTAGATTCCTGCGAGGCGAAATAACCACCCTTCTAAATGGTTCATCTCCCTCGCTGTGAGTAGCCACTCTTCCGTTTGCCTGCAAGGCCATGTGCACGATGCGCCGGTCCCTTGCGTCCATAGGCCGTAAGAAACTGCTTCTGCCCGTTCTTTCCACCTTCCTGGCCGCATTTCTGGCCATGTCCTCAAGGATTCTCTCTTTCTTCCTCCTGTATCCGCCTACATCCACAAAGATTCTCCTTATGTTGCCAATGCCTTTTGAAGATACCACATTTGTGAGAAATTCAAGATGCTTCAAAGTCTGGCCGTGTCGGCCTATAAGGAGGCCTAGGTCATTCCCGCTTACTTCCAGCAGCCTTGAATCCCCCTGGATGCGGGTTTCAACTGTTCCGTCTATGTTCATCCGATCGAGTAATCCTGTTAGAAACTCACACGCAATCTCCGCCCTGTCCTTTTTCAGAGTAACTCTGATCTTTGCATCCTTGCCTCCCAGAATACCCAGAAACCCACGGCTGGGTTCCTCGATTACTTCAACAATCACGTCTTCTTCTGATACCCCAAGTTCACTGAGAGCACTTTCTAAAGCCTCTTCCATACTACGTCCAGATTTCTCAATACTCGTCACTTAGACCGAGCTCCCTCCCCGGTAGTTTCACCTCGCGGTATCGCAAGCCGCTCCAACAAGCCAAACAAGTTGGCAGTTATGATATACACAGAAACCGCAGTAGCAAACTTAATTGAAAAGTAGGCCATAAACGCCAGCATTCCGATTATCATCACATTTTGGCCCTGTTGCTGCTGGCCCCCGGCACCCATGGAAGGCGACAACCGCATGGCAAGGTACGTGCTTGCTATGGTAATGCCTATCACAACCAGGCCATAAGCCATACCCTGTTTCATAGCCGGTTCGCCTAACGTAAGCCCCAAAAACGCTGCCTTCTTCATTTCTTCGTGGGCTTCAAGCGCCCTGATCATGGCCCATAACACAGGTAGTTGAATGAGGGGCAGCAGGCAGCTTGAAGCAGGGTTTACTTTGTTCCGGCGATATAAGTCCATAATCTCAAGATTGAGCCTTTCGGGGTCATCTTCGTATTTCTTCTGTATCTTATCAAGCTCCGGTTGTATCACTGCCATTCGCCGGGTCGACCGTCCTTGTACAATGGTCAGGGGTAAAATGATGAGCCGCACAAGTATAGTCAAAGCAATGACCGTCAAACCCCAGTTACCGGCCAGACCATAAATGTAATCCATCACGGTCAGCATTATGTTAACTATGTATGACATCGTTTAAACCTCCCTGGCTCCAATAAGCCTTGTTTGGGCACCGGATCATAGCCCCCACGGGAAAAAGGGTTGCAACGCAGAAGTCGCCAAGTAGCCAATACAACACCTTTCAGGGGCCCATGAGTTATGATTGCTTGCCGGGCATATTCAGAACACGTAGGATAATACCTGCAAACCCGGCCTTTCGCAGGAGAGACGTACTTTTGGTAACATGATATTAAGAACAGCAAGGCTTTTGACATCATTCCATCAAACCCATCCTCTTAAGCAGATCCTTAACTGCGCCCAAAAGTTCCTGATAGGTACACAGGGCTGCTCTTCGTCGAGCAATAAAGATGAATTCGCCCCTCGGTTCCATCAGAGGCAAAACGTGTCGAAAACACTCTTTAACCCGGCGTCTAACCCGGTTACGAACACATGCTTTGCCTAGCCGTTTGGATGTTACAACTCCCAGCCTAACAGGTAACGGGTCATCTCTGTAATACATCACCAAGTACTTGTTGGCTGCCGAACGGCCTTCCTCGTATACTCTACCATACGATGGTGCAGGTATCCTTCCTGATACCACAAAAAAGCCTCACTTTCCGTCATATGCACAGACAATACCAGAGCAAAGCCCGGCATACATCAAACAGACAGGCGCCTCCTGCCTCTGGAACGCCGTCTTGAAACTATCCTGCGCCCACTTTTGCTCCTCATTCTAACCAGGAAACCGTGAGTCTTCCGTCTTTTTCTACGCTTGGGTTGATATGTGCGTTTCATCTTCTATTGTTCCCCCTACAGATGCTCTTGGAACTAATATCCTTGAATCCAAGGAATTATATCTTAGCATGGGTGAAAGTGTCAATAAATGCACCTTTTACAGGTGTTTAGCTAATCGGCCGGCGCATAGCCGGAAATCGGCAGCGCCCGGGCGCACCTGTTTTTCATTGCCACGCTCCACATGCCTTGGTATAGTCTTAGTGAGGCACCCTTGTGGCTATTTGGGCCGTATTTTCGCCTCTGTCTAACATTATCCACATCTGTGGATAACTATGTGTATAACCTGTGAGCTTGTTATACGCAGGCTGTAAGCATAGGTTATTCGTTTTTCCAAGGTCTTGCAGCAACCAGAAACACCATCTTGCTAAGGTGGGCCCTATTCACTACTGTATATAGCCTGAATAGCAAAGTCTTTTGCCTCCGCCGGGCAAGGTGTTCTAATATGCAGCGTGGCTTATTGTTGTTTAGTTACTTCATATTTATAGAATGGTGGTCTTCACTATGCTCACAAACCTTGAAGATCTCTGGAATGATGCACTGTCTAGGGCTTCATTGAGGTTCTCAAACCCGGGAATCATACATAACTGGCTCAAGGACACGAAGCCGGTTACCCTGAAAAACAAAGTTCTCACTATTGCAGTGCCAAGTGAATTTGCGAAAACTTGGATTGAAACAAGATATAAAGAGGAGCTTGCCAGGGCATGGAAAGAAGCATACGGTAACCCTTGTGATCTCGTTTTCGCAGTAAGCCAGCCTGAGAAACTTGTATCTGAGGCACCGGCATTGTTCCCTCAAGATAGCCAGGCCATGGCCCCCAAGAAGAAGCATTATTCCGACGACAGGATCAACCAGCTGAGAAGTTTGAATCCCAGGTATGTATTTGACAACTTCATCGTCGGGGCTTCTAACAGATTCGCCCATGCCGCTTCTCTTGCAGTGGCGGAAAGCCCCTCCAAAGCGTATAACCCGCTTTTTCTATACGGAGGAGTAGGGCTGGGAAAGACACATTTGATGCAAGCTATTGCTCACCATGTATTTGCCAATCACCGTCGCCTGAAGGTATCGTATGTGTCTTCGGAAACATTCACAAATGAGCTCATTCTGGCTATCCAGGAGGGCAACACTCCAGAATTCAGAAACCGTTATCGAAGCGCAGACGTGTTGCTGGTAGACGACATCCAATTCGTTGCAGGCAAAGACGCAACGCAGGAAGAATTTTTCCATACTTTCGATGCGCTGCACCAAGCCTCGAAACAGATTGTGATTTCATCGGACAGGCCGCCCAAGGAGATTTCCACTCTTGAGGAAAGGCTCAGAACCAGGTTTGAATGGGGCCTAATATGCGATATTCAACCACCGGATATAGAAACGCGCATAGCAATTTTGCGTAAAAAAGCTGAACTGGAAGGAAGGCCGGTTCCCCTTGAGGTTTGCCAGTACATAGCCGAGAGAATTCCAAGCAATATTCGCGAGCTTGAGGGGGCCCTGATAAGAGTGCTTGCGTTTACGGCGCTCCAGCAAAGGGAAATCACACTTGAAGTTACCCAACAGGTACTTAGAGACCTGCTTCCTGAAAGAAAAATGACTCCCATAACGATTCAAGCCATTCAGGAGGCGGTTTCCAACTACTACAACATCCCGTTAAGCGCTTTCGCGGCCAAGCGGCGTACACGCAACATCGCGTTTCCCAGGCAGGTTGCTATGTATCTGTCCCGGACGCTAACCGATGCTTCGTTGCCGCAAATAGGCCAAAACTTCGGTGGCAGAGATCATACAACGGTGCTTCACGCGTGTTCGAAAATTGAGTCGGAGAGGAAAACCAATTCAGATCTCGACCAGACTGTTGAAGAGCTGATTGAACGCATTAAGAAGGGGTAATATCCTGCTGTGAAGAACTCTGTGGATGAGCATTGGATTGCTTGTTGAGGAAGTGTGGATAACGTGTCCGGTTTGATTGGGTGCCTGACTTATGCACATTCGTCCACATTCCCTCCACAGCGGCTTCCACATGGCAAAAGGGCTCTTATCGTGGAATAGGAGGGTGTTTTGCACAAACTCACAGCACCTATTACTACTACTGATTTTAAGATATACACAATCGATATAGATAAGGAATGGATTTTCAGCAATAAGTATTCTTTGCATTAACACAGGGAGGGGTA
>DUTL01000231.1 GCA_012842105.1 Candidatus Fermentithermobacillaceae bacterium
AGACTGGGATGGGTACAAGCTTTCAGTTCCCTCTACACCGGGATCTCCTCTGTAACGAAAATGGCAAAGACATACCACATCCTGAACATTGTCTTTCAGTTCCCTCTACACCGGGATCTCCTCTGTAACGCAATCTTGTGAGCCATACACTATCGCTGTGATGTTCTTTCAGTTCCCTCTACACCGGGATCTCCTCTGTAACTCGGGCCGACGGCTGTGACCATCTCACCCGAAACCGAGCTTTCAGTTCCCTCTACACCGGGATCTCCTCTGTAACTGGCCGGCATTGAGAGGTGCAAAATCACCTTAAGCCTTTCAGTTCCCTCTACACCGGGATCTCCTCTGTAACCCAGTCGCTCACGCCTTTGGTTCCACCACCGTTTCGCTTTCAGTTCCCTCTACACCGGGATCTCCTCTGTAACCAAAAGCCAGAAAAACCTTGTTACGCAAAAAAGGTCTTTCAGTTCCCTCTACACCGGGATCTCCTCTGTAACATATAAAGCGTACAGTCCGTCACGCTTTGAATGTTCTTTCAGTTCCCTCTACACCGGGATCTCCTCTGTAACCGACCTCATCTTATCAGCCAAAACCACTCTTGAACAGGTACTTCGGAACCATGCCCTCACAGCAAATGCGCTTGAATTGTCGAGTGGGCCAAGATCGTCCAGAAACCCCTTCTTCCCTCGAAAAACCAATGTTTGCATTCCCCCTGCTAGAGCCTGCAATCTCCTGAGACGCACCGTTTGGCATGACAATAAATGGATATGGACAACCTGTTATTATGTCTTCCCTCGACACACCGTTCGTACATCACGCTTTTTGATATCATTCCCTCCGACATATTTGATGACGCACACCTTTATCGTCCCAGATCCAATCCATATTCCTCGCTGTAGGGGAGCTGAACAATAGGCAGTCTGCCGGATGCATCTCGAATCTTCTGGTTCTGGTTTCTATCAACCAAGCCTCTTCTTTGAATAGCCAGGTACTGCTTCCATGATATTGGAACACTAAGTGCACATGCTTCTAAAGGCCTACCTGAATCGTATAGGCCGTGATACTCCTGTGCAAGGCCCTCCGGTACAACCTCCAGTCCGTCAAACGCCTGGTAAAATAATTGCTGTAATGTGCTATCAGAATTGAAAGGCCTAAGGGTGCCTATGCACCACCTCTGAAACATCTCATACGCGTTGTCAAAGTCCGCCTCCCACTTGGAGGCAACCTCCCCTGTGTAAACCTTATCCAGCCATACAGACACTTGATCTTCTCGGATCGTAAGAGAGGAGTTTTCTCTTACGATTCCCAAAGATGCCTGCACCAGATCTTTGCTGTATACTCCCTGGCCATCATCAGGAAGGGTAAACACTTTGACTGTGGCCATATCAAGCCTGCGCTGTCTGTTGACTCGTCCAAACCGCTGGATAAGAGCCTCAAGGGGTGCGGGGTCTGTGTAGCATTTGTCTAGGTCAATATCCAGGCTCACTTCTACCACCTGAGTCGCAACCAACACCACGGGCTGGCGTCTCCCGGCACCGCGTCCCAGTAAATCCTGAATTCGGCGCTCTTTGGCCAGCCTGTCTCGCCCTGCAAACCGCCCATGTAGCAAAACAATCTCAACATTCTTCCCTTGGAGCACCTTGGATACATATCTGTAGGCGGCCTGAGCCCTGGATACAGTATTACAGCAAACAAGCACATTAGTACCATCCGCAGCTTTCCGGCATATCTCGTTTAGCCACACCTCTTCCAGCATGTCTCCTTCTACACACTCCAAACGATGTCTGACGAAACGCTCAAACGTCTTGGAGTCAGCCCGGACAAGGCTGGCTTCACCTAAGGTGTGCTCAAGCCTCCTTAGCAGTATTCCAGGCAAGGTCGCAGTCATTACAAACACCCTGCAGCCCAAAGCCTCTCTAAGATACTTAACCGTACACAATATTTGGGCTAACCGTTGTGGCTCATATGCATGGATTTCATCGAGAATAACAGCCGATCCAACAAAATCCGAAAGCAAAAGCTCATAACCCTTCAACCTATAGGGTGCCTTGAGCATTTGATACGGGCTCATCACTTTGACCGGTTGGCAGTGGAGACGGGTCAATTGTGACTGGATACGTGCATCTCGAACTGCTATGGATGGATCATCGCCGTCTTCCAAATTGTGACGGTATAGTGCTAGCATACTTCGGCTGTGCTCCAATCCTATTTGCCCTCGAAAGATTTTCTCTAACCGGATATACATGGCATTCATACTAGCTTGATATGGAAGCATGTACATAATCCTGGAAACTGGGTAACCCCTGTCCGTTTGAGAACAAGCCCACATAAGGGCAGCCTCTGTCTTGCCGCTACCTGTAGGGGCTACCAATATACCTGAATCAATCTTAGAAGAACCTGTTTGATGTGAGTAAGGTGATCCAAAAACCTTAGGGCCTAATGATTTCTCAAGGCGGCCAAGTGAAATATCGTCAATGCACGTTTCCTGATCCACATGAGCAGAAGCCGTATAATCACACCAGTTCACAAGCCCCTTTAAGATCAAAACCCCAAGAGAGTGAGATCCGTAGGTCCCATGTTTCTGCCTTCTTGACCACAGCCTCAAGCGCCTTAAGTAACGGAGGATTAGATCATGGGACTGCTCCTTGATAATCCTCAATGCTTGCTCCTGGCCCGGTAAATCGACCAATCGAATACCGGTGCTGCCCGAGAAACCTACCTGCTTAACAGTATCTTCCTGATACTCGTTGATCCAACGATACAGGTTCAAAATGACTTCTTCGTCTGGTATACCCATGGAGCCAAATACATCGCCGGCTGTCTCATACGTAGCTGGGGGCCGGTACCATTGGTGAATCTGGTCTTCATCCTTGTGATGATATGCAATCCCGGCAGCTACCAGGGTAAGTTCTTCCGGAGTAAGACAAGGCTCAAGCCAACTGAGAAACACCAACGACACAATCTCATGCCGGTGAGGCCACCTGCCTGCTCCTCGAAGTTGATCCTGAAAACCCGGAGATGCTTTCCCAAAATCGTGCAGCCAGCACGTCCAGAAAAGGCAGTGCCAAAAGCCCTCAATATTGGTTGACCGGGGAAGATCCTTTCTCAGCCTATACGCCTGCCCTACCATGCGCAAGACAGAGAATGTATGCTCAGCAAGGCTCTCCCCCGCCAAATCGCCGCCTGAGGAACCTTTCGCCCATATATCGTCAAGCCATGAAGGCCATAAACTCATTGTTGTCATCATCACCTACGAAACTATGAAAGCATAGCCCAAGTCTCGATCCGTTTACCTCCTCAGCAAGAGGGTCAACCACAAACTTGTGTTTGCCGCCTGCAATCCTCATAATGTCTTCTGAAAACACTCTTCTACGCAAGACGTAGTACCTTTCAAAAGTAGGAGCACGCCCTCTGGTATAATCCAGAAACTTGGGCATAAGCACAGCATAACCCGATCCGGCCCGTAACCCAAAATCGAACGGAGCCAGGGTGTTTTCGAAATAGGCCTTGTCACTTGTTTGCAGCTCAACTACCCGGATATCGGTATAGCTGAACAGATCCTGAGAGCGTCCCAGTACTACCGGGTACACAGGGGAGTGAAATGACTGGTACCATTCCGGCTTGTTTATGTATAGAACCAGCGTCGGATTGAACAGAATTTCCCTCTTGAATGGATTGACGCTACCTTGAAGTACCTTGGCAATACGCGTGCCTTCCAGCCTTCCGCTTGATTTGCTCACCAAGTGCAAATGCTCAACATCATGGAACTTGGCTTGGAACTTGAACAAATAGGCAAACCGGACGCCTTCCGGAGCCATCCACTTCCCCAGTGCGCTGCATATGTGGCCGTAGATGGTTGAAGGCGGCGGCATTTCAAATGTTGGATGTACCCCGTGGATAAAATGCGGGTATCGAAAAGACGTTGTAACGCCTTGCGCAACTATCCTCAGAACCTTCATTTTATCACCTTATTCCAGCCAGGCCGGGTTTTCTCTAAGCGCATCAATAAGCATGCCAAACGACTCCCTGGGGTGGCCAAGCATCATTCTTCCATTAGCACAAGATGAAGCGAACGCCACCAGTTTCTCGCGTTCACCATCCATGTATCCCTGAGCCCACCCTATGAACACAGGCGACAATATATCATCTGAGTAAACCTCAAGCACCTCTTCAAAAGCTTCCTGGTTGAAGCGAGGCAATCCCTTGCTGTCTGCACCGATAACATACGAGAATATGTTGTTTCCGCCTTTTGTGACGCACGTCATTACAACCGGAGGGCTCACATCAGTGTAGTGAATCGCTTGTTTTGCACCACCGTCGAGCACAGCCAGGCCTTGGAAAAGAGCGCATATCCTCTCGAGCCTCTCTTCGCCGCTCAACCTGTATGACTTCTCAGCCTCGTTGTGGAGCAGGCCCTTGTCCTCGGCCATTTCCCTTCTGGTTTCATCGAGGTTTAAAAACCCTGTCTTCTTCCTGTACCAAAAGGTTCCTGAGCTCTTTAGGTCCAATGACATAAGCCCCTTTAGAGTAGTTCGGTAAAACTGATGCTCGTGAGGCACAGGGTCTCCTTCATGCCTGGCCATAACCCCAAAATCGCTGGTAACTCTCACAGGGGCAATTGATACTAGCGTGCCCATCCTGAAGGGTGCAGTTCTCGTTATGGTATCAACAGTCTGTGTTTCGCTTTCTCTTGGGCCTTCTTCCTCCCTTTGCTTCCGCGCAGATTCCCGTTTGGATGGGGCTCGCATATAGCCGAACAGATCATCATCCCACCAGAGAATGGGGTTTGCGTCAGTATAGGCTACTTTCTGTTCCCGGAAGATTGGCGCGGCTTTCCAACCAAGAGAGCCCTTTTCTAAGGTAGTTCTAAACCAATACTTAAAAGCCTGAGCTGATACATAAGGGTAGAAACCTTCCCTCGTACTTATTCCTTTTACGCCTACACTATTGTCAAATCGCTCACCGGGGATAGCACCTAGGTTGTTAAGAGCAGATGCAGGCGCATCAATGAGAAGCATTCCGGTTACAAACGCCATATGTTTCACTCCTCCTTTGCAGCTTCAGAATCGGGCAATATGTCCTTGTTAGTTCCTAACCATCCGTTCTTATGAAGTTGCTCAATCATGCGGATCAAAACCAAGTCACGGGAAAATCTCCAATCTGCACGCGCTATGTCGTACCCTTCCTCAAATACCGTAATATATGGATCAAGGGTAATAAGTGGGGGGTTCCCGTTTCTGACGTGACGCAAATTGGCCTTTATCAGTGCGTTTCGGAAGTGGGCATAGTTCATCACACTGAAAAACGCAGTGAAGAATGCCCTGTCGTTTTCTCCGGCTACGTATTCGGCAAGATTGTCGCCGAGTTTGCGGATTTCTTCTACTCGCTCCTTATCCATAAGCATCACCCTTTCCAGGAATAATTGTGTGAGTTTCCATGAAACCAGGCCAGACTCGGTGCTAAGAGAGTAGTACTTCCTGGGGTCAGCATCGTAAGCTCTCCGCCTGGGAATTCGCAAAAAGTACCGCCTCACAAATTGAGGCGCATTATCCGGTAACGAAAACAAGTCTTCGTAAAGGTAATTCATCTTAGGCCTATCAACACGTGCCCTGCGCCGCCTCGATGTCTCTTCCAGCCGCCACGCACGCTCACTTAGCGCTCTAAATTCGTCACGGTACTGAGGACGTGTTGAAACTGTTATTGCAAACGATGTTATCTCCATAGGCAGATGGTAGATCTCCAAAGGAGGGTTTCGACGATCCAACGGATTTGATTGGCCGTGGTTTGTTAGATGGTAGGCTGTAATTGACGGCGAAATGCCTTCCACGTCCTGCTCCTGGGACTTCAGTTCCTCGTATTTCAGCAATATGTCGATTAGCAGGGTTTTCGGTGTCATGCTTGCATCTCTCAATTGCTTCAAACCGGCAGCCTTGGCCAAATTGTGACTCTGCAAGTTATACTCAAGAAACTTCCTGGCAAATTCCAAAGTGATAGCATCCCTGTCAGAATGAACCCCTAAGACTTTGCCCCCGCTCTTTGCGCAACCCAAAGGAAACGCTTGAATGCACAAAATAGCCTTGCCTGAAACAGGGAGGCCAACATCGCCTGACGGGTAGAAGTTGATAAGGCCCTCACCGGTCATCAGCGGAATATGTTGGCGAAATGCACGCCCGGGGGCAGTGTTTTTGGAGAACGCATTATCGCTTGCAGTTTCGCCTGTGAAAACGCATAGTTCTTCGGCGTTTCGTCTAGGTTCAGCATAAGCCCTGGTAATGCGTTGTCCATATGCTAACCTTTCTTGAGGATCTCTTCGGTAGGCAGTCTGAAAGAACCATGCGTTGTTCGTAAATACTGCTGTGAAGAAGGTTCTGAAAGGATCCTCAACATATTCCCGTTCGATGAAATCTGCCATACGGCTAAGGTCTTCATGGGTAAGTTCAGACGGATCTCGCTTACCGGAAAACGCAGTTACCGTAGCAACTCCAACATCGTATATGGGATGACCTGTAAACTTAAGCATTTGCACCTCCTCCAGTATTGTTCGATTTTTGGTTGCTCGCTTTGCTCAAAAGGCCCAAATCCTCCTGAAGAAACCAAATGTCTGGATGGTTATCTACTCTTATTGCACTGTGTATCCTGTTCCGCCGATATCAAGTGCGCTGGCTAGTATTCGAGTCTTGCAATAATGTTTGGTTAAACGTGGTGAGTTAGGTATTTGGAAGATAGCTGAGATTAATCTGTTCGAATTTGGGCCTGCCGGCACTACGTAGATATTTGACTCGATGGTAGTAAAATCCTTCTGGCGGTTGGCTCATTCAGTAGCACTAAGTATAGGGCATGCCAAAGCCGCCGGTCACGAATTTATCTGTGTTTGCTTTCATACATCACCTCAAAGCTGAAAATACCATATACTTACGAACCATTGCACTTAGATTATCAAATGTATACCGGCACACAGTGTCGGGGCGGGAGTCTTCGCAGGCTCTGCAGATTCACATAGTAAAATAGTCTGCCGAGTTACCGGTGCTTTTAAGGTATTGTGGGTGTTCTTCCGCTGCAATCAGTGTCTGTGCATACTGCAATGAACTCTATCCAGCAAACTCACTCCACTTACAATCGGGTTTTTGAAAAACAATTTCTGAGACGTGTCGAATGTTTCTATCTTCTATCTTCGATTAAGCGAGACAACCGAAGGGCTGTCTCGCCAATCACCCAGCCGGATCTTACTGGTCCCCCGAGTTCATGATGTTATCTGCCACGAGCAGGACGCCTACCACTCCTGTCAATTAACGGTAGGCTGTTTTCTTCACTTTCATCGGCCGCCAAAGGCAGTGCACACGGAGCAGGTAGCTTCGGTTCTTTTCTTTGACGGTCCCGTATACGTGCTTTGTTACCCACAAACCACTCATAATTCCTTCCTTCAGGATCGGGTTGTTCGCCAGGTCTCGGATAATGAATGGGGATCTCCGGCGGTTCTCCCAGAAGGCCCCTCAAGTCAACAAGGACGTTGTTCTCGTAGTCTGTTCCATAGTGTTCTCTCATTGCCCGATGAAACTCTTCCTTGTACTCCGCACGCTTAGCGCCTGTCAGCTCATTTTCCCAGCCTGCCGTCAAATCCACGCTACTCAAGCGGCTCTCCCAGTCCAATACCTGTAGGCTCTCTACAGTGACCTGGATGGAACCGAATCCCAGAGGCTTTGCATAGCCTAGCCGATGAAACAATCCGTCCTCCAGTTCCAGGGTATATAGCAGTGCTCCGAGCTCTTTGGGAGCTAGATTCTCAAAATCAACTTCGAAGGTGAAAACCGCACCGGCTCCCAGAGCACCTTCTATAGTGCGATTATGTCTATCTTTTATGTTGGATGGACGCATATACTCTTGTCCGGATAGCTGCTTGCCATGATGGTGATAGAGCTTGCGTCCTCGCAGTCTAGCGCCAGATGTATCGTAATGCACCGTAGCATTAGGTTTGTCATTCTTGAGAAGGTAGAAGGCCGAGGTTGTTGGTTTCGGCGAAGACAGAACGGCAAGAGTAGTGGCATCTAGAACCTTTGCGGACCCCTCCGTATATTCCCCATAAGAGAACCGCACACGGCTGGCATAGGCGGTCAGCGTTTCACGGTCATCTTCTGATTCTGCCTTGTCCTTAACCCAGCCGAAAACCCGGCATGCGGGACAAAGTTTGTCGTACTCCCGGCAACTCACGTACTGCTCTCGTGGGAAAGGCAGCAATTCGCCTATGCTGTGCTTGTAGAGTTGTCGCTTTCCCCTCGGAGGGCGGTAACTCAATGTCCTATCGTCGAACACCGCAAGACACGAGTTGGTGACCGCTTCAAACACCGAACGCACCATCCCACGCAAGCTGCTTGCAGGGATTGCCGGGTGCCCGTCAACCTTGAAAAACCTGTAGGTCTTGTGCGCATTCTCCTCTTTACCTTTCACATCGTGCGAATCGGAGACGAACAGGGGAGTAACCGCGGTAGCCTTGCAGCTAATTCGCCCCGTGAGGCCTGTGTAACGATCATGGGGCGGCGGAGGGCAGTTGCCCAAGACATCGTTTTCAGGACGTGCCTTGCCCATGAAGCGCACAAAGTTGTAGGGGTTCAGGAACCGGTATTCAGACATTGCCATCCTCCTTCCATTCTTCCAGCCCTGTGTACCACACAAACTCAACCTGGCCGGCACAGCTGAGAACACGGTACCGTAATTGCACTCGTTTTCCTTCAACTGGATAGGCCAACACCGCACCGCCAACCCGGCTGTCGTACCACCGGTGTCCATCATGCTCTCCCCATAGAAGGGCGGTCTCATTGTAGCAGTGAAACCTGACATGGAGATTGGTCTCCCAATAGTCCTGTGCCTGGAAATCACCGTGAGGTGGAGAAATGCCCGCAGGCCCGATAAAACGCCACCGGAAACTACCCCCGACCCAGAGGAGCTCAAGGTCGCCGCCGTCACCGAAAAGGCGCCCTTTCTGGAGCAAATTCACATCCTTTGGGGGGCTATCCCGGTCGAAGCAAATTGCGCTGGCATATTCCCAGATCCGGTAAGGCATGGTTTCGAGATCCCAGCCCTTAAGAAATCCCAAAATGTCTTCGGGGGCGCAATATCCACTCCAAACTGACAGTTCCCCTTTCCCCAGGTTTTCCGAGTTGACCACCTTATCGACCAGTTCTTGAAAAGAAATCTGTTCCCTCATGATCCATGCCCTCCAATCGGATAAAGGCAATCTGTACGGCCAAAGTAAGTATCTTCCTCAAGCCTGACGCAATCAGACCGCTCAAAACCTTCTAACTCGCCGTCAAATGCTAGCAGCCACCCTTTGGTAAGGGCATGCCACTCGCTGCAGCCCGGAGTGATTTGGACAGTGGTGTAAATACCGGATTTCTGGTTCTTCAGTCTGTCCTGTGGCAGGTACGGCATATCCTCGGGAGTCAGGTACCCAAA
>DUTL01000232.1 GCA_012842105.1 Candidatus Fermentithermobacillaceae bacterium
CTCCGGTACCGGATTAGCAAGGATACGGGGGTACTGGCCATTATGCCCCATATATCACAAGCCGACTGTGAACACTTGTCGGCCCTGGCTAACGCAGGATACCCGGTAACAATCATATTAATGCGCCCCCCTCAGGCCTGCTGCGAGGCTTACCGCGCGATTGCCGGGCATATACCGGCTTACCTGCGCCTTGATCCAGCCGGACGGGAAGCGGGAGAGGTGATTGTGTTTGAGCGTATTGGCTGAACTCTGCCTTGGGGTGGCCCTTGCAGCAATCTTCTGGGGGCATATGGCAGCTGCCCTGCTCAACGCCCTGGGGATATGGGTTGGAACTCAGTATGCTTTTGTGGTGAGCGGCTTGAGTTTCTTATGGGGATACACATTAGATCGTGCAACGAGGCAAACACCCCCCGTTCATCAACACAAACTTGTTCTGGCAGGTTGGATCCTCCCGGTTTTCCTGTTCGGAATTCTTCTGGCAGCTACGTGGGCGGGGCCCCGGGTTTTTGCATGGGGCATCACTGTATCCACTGAAGCAGGAGTCTATCTCGTGTTGTGGGCGATTTGCTCAGTACAGGGAATCAACCGGGCACGTACCGCAAATCTCTCGACTTCGCAGCGGAATAGCCTGCTGGGAACCCTAATCCTGGCAGTGCTTGCTTCTTTCCAACGGGGCAACCGCTTGAGCCTGGCTACAGGCGCGCTTGTTTTTGCTCTGGTATCATCATTGAACATCGCTTTGCTACGGCAACGTAAAGTTCTTGGAACGATAGAACCGGAGCAACGCCACTACTGGATGTCGGGCGGGGTTGTGTTTTTGGCACTCATCCTGGCCTTAGCGGCTTTTGCGTCAATGGGAGGGCCAGGAGCTGCATCGTGGGTGTGGCAGTTTGTAAAGAAGGCATGGAGCCTCATAGGAATATTGTTCATATATGTATCTATTCCCGTTGCCTGGGTTGCAGAATGGATCGTGGTACGCCTCCGGCAAATCATGAACTGGGACCCCCCTGAAATGCAGGAAGCCCAACCCTTCCTCAACCAGGCACTTGAGAGGCTACAAGAAGAAGGCGGCCTTTTAGAAATCCCCTTGTGGGCCCATGTTATCCTGGTTGTAGCAGCTCTCACAGTGGTTCTCTGGTTAATATGGCGTTTCTTGCTCAAGCACGAAGCCCGTAGAAAACAAGATTCGCCGCTGGCAGAGACCCGGATGAGCCTCTTGGAAAAGGGTGCATTCAGAGACTGGGCAGAGAGTTCCGCAAACGAATTCGCATCCCGTATGAGAGACAACATGGCAAAACTCTTGTATGCTATACAGCCCAACAGGCCAAAAACTATGCAAGAACTCTATTTCTACTCGTTGGAAGTGATTGGTAAGCGGGTTTTCCCCCGTGAGCAAAACGAAACTCCCTTTGAATACCTTGATAATATCTTGGAGCATGTGTCCTGTGAGGAAGGGCGTCAAGCGTTCGATTATATTACGGCCCTGTTTTGCAAGTGCTATTACTCACACTGCCAGCCACAGCCCTCTGAATGGGAGAAAGCGGTACACGCTTATTGGGTTCTCACCCAACCGGAGACACTTCGTCTGCAGCCACCAAGCACCGGCCAGATGCACGGCCCGTAACCTTGCCCGCCGGCGGCATGATGCCGGCGCTTCTCAGTTACTCTGAAGCTAATGCTCAAAGCCCGGCTATTAGCTATCCGCAGGCACTTCCTGCACTTGTTCAAGAAACTGTATTTCCACTGAATCGGTCAGGACGTCGATGTAGCTCCAGGTCACGGCACGGCGTGACTCGTCGTCCAACCTTATTACGAATATGCTCGGGTAAGTGTTTTCCAAGACCCCTTCTTTTATGGAAATACGCTTCCGGCCTTCGTTGGCCCTGACTTTGATTCTCTCTCCGAGATGAGAATCGAGTTTCATTCGTATGGAGTCAATAGACACTTTCTGCTTCAACGGCTATCCCCCCTTGGAATTTACTTAGAGTGTTTATCCGCTACCTGAGAGGCTCCGTAAGCGTCAGGTTTAATCTTAGCAGAAAAGCCGCTGCCAACTATTTGAGCAACAAGTTCTCTGATCATAGATCTTGTCTCGCCATTTCTTCCCACATCAAGGTGGATTTCCACGTTAAGATCATTATGCCCACTGTACGACAATTCACCTGCCAGTTTACTGGCAATATCCAAACTTAAGTGGGCTTCGTAGAAGATTCGCTGCTTTATACTAGGCATTTTCGTTACGTAAGTGCGTGTATAGTAATATCTTCCACCTTTGCCGATGTGGTGAATTACAACTGCAGTTACAAAACATATTTGCTCCCTGGATTGGGAATCGCTGCCCACTATGAGTTTGTACTGGGATTCAGGATTTTCGGCCACGAAATCAAGGATGTCTTGAAACATTGCCCCAAAACTCATTGGCCCCTTGGTGGGACTTATAAAGTGCAATGCCATTCCCTCCTTGCCCATCTCCTACCGCCTAATATTAACACTTTTCTACCATTTGTGCAATTGTATACGCAATTCCGACAATTACCAAACAAGGCAGCGCAACGAGTAAATCGATGATTCCTGCCTGTGGAGTTAGGAGCAATCCAGCCCTACGCCGAAAGGCGCCCGGTATTCCCTGAAACCCCGGGTGGGACAAGGGTGTTTAGCGCCGTGAATCTGAGGAAATCCGAGGGGTTGCCGCTTTTGCCAAAGTTACGTACTCATGGATTGTCAAATCTTCAGCCCTTTTGCCCAGGTCTATTGCATGCTCATTCCCTAATTGGATCAGTTCATCTTTGCTGCTGAAAAGCGGTGATAGAGAGTTCAATACAGTCTTTCTTCTTTGTGAAAAAGTTCTTCGCGAAATCGCATCAAGAACCATTTCTTCTTGCAGGGTAAGTGGAAATCTATTGTAAACGTCCATGCTCACCAGGCAAGAATCTACATTGGGAGGCGGCAAGAAGGCGCCTCTTGGAATCTTTCTTTCCACTCTTACCTTTGACCTATACTGGCACCACAGGGATAACCGCCCGAACTGACGCGACCCGGGGGGTTCCGCCATTCGCCGGCCCAGTTCATCTTGAACCACAAATACAAGCCGGCTCCACAACGGCCTGCCAACAAAGGCCGAGTACAGAACCTCGGAGGTAACATAGTAGGGCACGTTGCCACACAGCATCAAATGGGCTGTAGGGTGTGCTTCTCTGAGGCTTCTCCCGGAAAGGTCGAATTTGAGAGCGTCACACCAAAGCCAGCTGAGATTGGTGAAATCACAGGTGATGCCCGAAACAGCAGGTTCCAGCGACTTATCAATTTCCAGGGCGTATACCCATTGTGCCCTGTTGCATAATTCTCGAGTGAGAGTACCCAGCCCTGCACCTATTTCCACAGCCACCCATGTTTCATCGGGTACCATAACTTCCGCAATGCTGCGCAAGAGCCTTGGGTCAGTCATAAAATGCTGGCCCAGGCGCTTCTTTAGCCTGATCCCATGCTCTCTCATGATTTGACTGTAGGATCTATTCTTCATTGCCGCAACATATACACTTTGGTCTTCTTGAGCCCCCAGGCCAAAGCTTGTTCATGGGTGTCAAAGCAAACATCGATTTTGCTGCCTTTAATTGCCGAACCAACGTCAGCTGCCAATGCATACCCGTAGCCATCGACGTAAACCCGCGTTCCAAGGGGAATCACCCTTGGGTCTACTGCGATTACGCCCTTGGTTGCCGGAACCCCTGTACAAGTGGTTCCGGCTGCGGTTAACCCACAACACTTGGTGCAAGGACAGTAAGCAGTTGCAGTAACTTCCAGGGCTCTTTCGAACCGGATATCGTGCCCTCCGCGGGATACCTGTTGCATTGAACCTACAAGCAGGATAAGAGGAGACATATCCCGTATTTTGGCCCTGGACTTCTCTTCACGGGAGACTTCCTTGCCATCTTCGTACCTAACGCGGTAGAGCACCTGAATAAGCCCGGTGACCCCTTGATTGTAAACTCTGGTAAGGCCCGCTTCCAGGGAACCATCTTCTCGCTTTTGAGTATCATACGGAATTTCTTCTCTCTCTTCTACTTCGCCATACGTTACCCTGGCCACCCTGATAATGCAATCCTCAGTCAATTCCTCTTCCAACCCCGGATATACAACATCGTTTGCCTCTTTCTCAACGTGGGCCATGGATAAGATCTTTGATACGCGGTTTTCCGCTGTAAACACTGGAAGGCTCTTACCGCTCCAGTGGATGAATACCGGCCTTGCCCTTTCAATCTCAATTTCCAAGCCATCTGCAATCGCAGTTTCAGGCGACGGGTCAACAACATCTCCGGGGCTCAGGGAGATATTAAGGCCAACCAGCACATCTGCTACAGTATCTGCCCGGGTGGACAGCGAAATCTGCCTATCCCACGCGGACACGCTAACACTACAGGTTTTTACACCAACCAGGACGCCCACGCAAAGGGCAACCAGAGCAAGGATCGATATCACTGCTAGCCCTGCTAAAGGCCGCTTGCCTATTACTATTCTCCAACTACGCAAGCAGACACCCCCTGACAACGGATATTCCACACAAAGCAGCCAATTCCTCTTAGATGCCTTTTCCAACTTTTGCAAGCATCTGCCGGTCAAAGCTCTGTTTATAATTATGTGAAACTATCTCTGAAATATCCTTCATTTTCCGTTTATTGCCTTTATACACCGTCCACAGTGATAGACTTTACCATTTCTGCTCCCCAATAGCAAACAGGCGTAAGGCATTATCAAGGGTAAGCCTGCTAATTTCAGAAGGTGTTTCCCCCAGAATCCCGGCGATTGCGCTGATGGTTTCGACTATATAAGAAGGTTCGTTTCGTTTGCCTCTCATGCTTTGAGGCGGGAGGTACGGGCAATCGGTTTCAACCAGCAACCTATCAGCAGGCACAAATCTGACGGTATCCCTGAGGTGACCGTTTCTTGGGTATGTGAGAGGGCCACCGAAACTAATGTACCCTCCAAAATCAAGGCAACTGCGGGCATAGTCGATCCCCTCAGAAAAGCAATGGAACACCAGCGGAATGCCACCGGAATGTTTCTCTATGACAGAGATTATGTCATTTGAAGAATCTCGTTGATGTATTATTGCAGGCAGCCCATGCCGCCGGGCAACATCCAGGCCCATTACAAAAGCCTCGATTTGGGCTTCCCTTGGCGATAGGTTGCGGAAATAATCAAGGCCAATTTCACCTATGGCTTTTACCCTGGATGATCCGGTTACAAGGCTTTCGATGTGCTTCCACCTGGTTTCAAGGTTCTCAGCTTTGGCAGCATCATGTGGATGAATCCCTACGGCGCAAAATCCGCTGATCTCCTCTGCAAACGAAAGGCTCTTCCGGGACGATTCTTCATCAAAACCTACTTCCAGGAAAGCAACTCCTGAGCTCCAGGCACGTTCCAACACCTGGCATCTGTCTTTGTCAAAAGCGTGCGTTGATACGTGGGTATGGGTGTCAAAGATTGCCGGGGTTCTCTTATTGGCTTCACGATATTTTGCTGCCATTTTTAACCTTTCGTTCTGGAGTCAACACTCCAAGGGCCTCGCTGTCTTTTGCCACGAGGAGCATGCCTGCTGACTCAACTCCTCTTATCACCGCAGGCTGCAGGTTGCAAACTACGATAACCTGTTTGCCTATCATGGCTTCAGGTTCATAATGGGCCGCTATGCCTGCTACGAGCTGCCTGTCTTCCGTTCCGAGGTCAACAGTGAGTTTAAGCAGCCTGTCGGTACCCTCCACTCTTTCGCATGAGGTGACTTCCCCAACCCTAAGATCAATTCTACTGAACTCATCGATTGTAATAAACTCAACCATTTATGCCGCCCTCTTTCATGGAATCGTCCCTTTCCCGGAGTCGCCGGCTCCCGCACCTGGAATACCTGTTAGTATTGATACTCAATTGTACCCTCACTTGTATCGACATATTACCTGGATCATTGGTACAGGTTTCGGCTTCTCTTCGAATATTAGACTATATTCGCCAGTGCTTCTACGAGTATATGTCTGGAAAGGGCTTTAGTGTCTCATATGATGTTTATACCTTGATA
>DUTL01000233.1 GCA_012842105.1 Candidatus Fermentithermobacillaceae bacterium
CTAGAAGATGCAAAGTGCCATGAACCAATAAAAGAGCTAATTCCCGGCGCAGGGGCCTTCCATGAGATTCAGCCTGCCTGGCAGCAGTATCCAGAGATATCACAACGTCGCCGAGCATGTCAGGGATTTCGGATATGCCTGGTTCACAACCTTCACAATCAAAATCCATCATTGGAAAAGACAAAACATCTGTAGGGCCTTCTTCATTGCGGTATTTCTTGTTGAGGGATGCTATGAAACCATCACCGGTAAAGAGCACCGAAACCTCGCTGCCGGCAAAACCCCGGCCTTCGCTTTTCAGGGTAAAACGTATCACTTCAGATGCTATTCTGGCCAGGAATTCCCTCTGGTTTGAACTGGTTTCACGCTCAAGATTCATCGTCACCTCAACCGCCATTTGCTTCACCGGCTCCGTCATTGGTATTTGGCTTGTCTGCCCCGTTTCTGCCTTTTGCCTTTGGATACTGGATTCTTGTATGAAACAACCCTGCCAAAACCTGAATAAACGTCTCTGCTATGGTATCCAATTCTCTTAATGTTAGATCAGACCTGTCTAGCTGGTGATCGAACAACCGGTCGTGGATAATTTTCCTCACAACAGATTCGATTCGGGCAGGAGTCGGTTTTGAAATCGATCTGGTGGCCGCCTCAACGCTGTCAGCCAGCATCACTATGGCAGTCTCCTTGCTGCCCGGCCTGGGCCCCTCATACCTGAAGGACCATTCCTCCGGGGGCCTGTCGTCTCTGGCTGCGGCATTCTCGCTCGCCTTCAAATAGAAATACATAGCAAGGGTTGTTCCGTGGTGTTCACTGATAAAGTTCAGGATGGCTTTGGGCACCTCATGTTCCTCAGCCAATTCAACGCCATCTTTTACGTGAGCCTTAATTGCAGTGGACGACAAGGACGGGCTCATCTTGTCATGAGGATTTCCCATGTCGAACACTTGATTTTCAACAAACAGGTAAGGCCTCTTAATCTTGCCGATATCATGGTAGTAAGCACCCACTCTTGCAAGAAGGCTGTCAGCTCCTATGGCCCATGCAGCCGCTTCCGCAAGGTTGCCCACCATAATGCTGTGGTGGTAAGTCCCGGGCGCTTCAAGGAGGAGCCTGTGGAGCAGCGGATGTTCAGGATTGGACAGTTCAATCAGCCTGATGGGAGTGAGTAGGCCGAACACGCTTTCGAAAATAGGCAGTGAACCAACTGCAAGTACAGCCGACAGGGGCCCGTTGGCAAGCACAAAGAACACTTCGCGCCACACTGACACGTCATCCATTGCCATAGCGCCTGTAAGCCCCAGGCATGCATAAGTGACTCCTGCCACTGCCGTAACCACCAAGCCTGCCCGGAAAAGTTGAGACCTGTTCCAGACTTTTCTTACGGCCAATGCAGATGCAATCCCTGACGTAAGAGCCAAAGCTACATACTTGACCTCAAAGCCTGTCATGACCCCGACTGCAAGGGCAAGGCCCGCTCCAAAGAAGGCTCCAAACCTTCTGTCTATCAAAGTGGCTGACAGCATAACTCCAAAAGACACAGGCGCAAGGAAACCGGATACTCCCGCCAAGGCCTTGAGCGCAAGTATGCTGAGCATGACCACTGAAGCCAAAAGCGCCGTGTTCTTGGGGGTGAGCATGTGGGTATAGTACGAAACAAGGTACACCCCGGTGAAACCGCAGAAAAGAAGCGCTATGAGAAAAGCGCCTGATATCTGAGAAAACCTTACACGGGTTCCCATTATGCCGAGTTTCTCAAGTATCACTATGTGGTTCTCAGTAACAACTTCGCCTTTTCTTACGATAAACTCATCGCGGCGGATTTTCACCGACTCTACTGAAGCAAGTGCCTGCCTGATCTTCTTGTCGGTCTCTTCCTTGTTGAGGATGAGGTTTGCTTCGAGGTTCTTATCGATGAAACCTGCAATAACCCTGGCCACTTGATCCGGGATTGATCCGTCAATGACGATTTTTGCAACCGCTTCTTCCTTGCCTTTTTCAAGGTTCTCAGACTTAAGCCCTCTTGATAATATATCTTCAACCACTTCCTGTGCCCGGTTAATACAACCTTCAACGATTACCGGAGAGGTAGCAACAACTCCGATAATATCAGTGTCGGAAACACTGTCAGACACAAAAGGCCTCAGTTCCCTCACTATATCTTGGGTAGAAAGATCCTCTGTAGCAGCCAGGCTCTTGATCTTCAGTGCCAGTTCCTGGAAAAGCGCCCTGGTTTCATCAAGCACTCTGGGGTTACTGTCGTAAACTTCCGACACGCCTGCAACCCGTTCCGCCCGGAGCTCCTCTGTAGCTGCCTCGTCAACCACTTCCTTGGTAGCCTTAACGTCAATAGGGGAAACTTCGCCGGCCTTGAGTTCCACCTGAGGCGGAACCAGTGAAATCAGAAAGATTGCGAATATGACCACGAATGTTATTGTGGCCCAGATCAGCACATGGCTGTAGGGTTTCAGTTTAGCGGCCAGCCCCTTAAGATCGTTTTTGTTCCCCCGGCTTGAACCGGTTCCCGGGCGGCCGGAGGAAACCGCATGCTTAGTCCTATCGGTTTTCTCCGCTTGTTTTCGGAACACTGGTTTTCTCCTCTTTCCAGGCTTCTTCATCGAACCTTTCGTAGGCCCGTATTATCCTCGATACAAGTTCGTGACGAACCACATCTCTATCGGTAAGGTGAACCATTTGTATTCCCGGTATGTTTCTTAGCACCACTCTCACCTGGTCAAGCCCTGAATAGACTCCCTTGGGCAAGTCTATCTGTGTAACGTCGCCGTTTACCACTGCCTTGGAGTTAAGCCCTAACCTGGTAAGAAACATCTTCATCTGCTCCGGAGTAGTATTCTGAGCTTCGTCCAGTATGACGAATGCCGATTCAAGAGTGCGCCCTCTCATATAAGCAAGAGGGGCCACTTCAATAAGGCCTCGTTGCATGTGCCTCTCAAAAGTATCCAGCCCAAGGATATCGAAACACGCATCGTAAACCGGCCTCAGGTATGGATTGACTTTCTCTTGTATGTCTCCTGGCAAGAAACCCAGTTTCTCACCTGCTTCCACCGCCGGCCTGGTAAGAACAATCCTGTCAACTTCGCGACGCTTAAAAGCAGCCAGAGCCATGGCCACGGCAAGGTACGTTTTGCCTGTGCCTGCAGGCCCTATACCAAATACCAGGGAGTTTTGCTTGATTGCATCAACATATTGCTTCTGCCCCGGCGTTCTTGGCCCTATGGCCTTGCCCCGGGCGGTAACCACAACAACGTCATCGTAGTCTTTCAAAGCATTCCCTTCCCGAACTGACCTAACTGCGTAGCGTACATCCTGGGCAGTCACTTTATGGCCTGTCCTTGCCCTGCCTACTAAATGCTCCAATACCTTCTGGGCGTTCTCAACCCTCTCACCGGAACCCGACACCATTATGCTATTCCCGCGGGCAACAAGTTTTACGTCAAGAGCATCTTCAAGAAGAGCAAGGTTTTCATCGTAGGAACCAAACAGGTTAAATGCTTCAGAGTTACTGGATAATTCGAAAATCACCTGAGTTTGAGATGGCAACTTTAACTACCAACCTCCATTTTCATAACTCGGCCACGGCGCAAGTTCACCTATTTCTTCAATAGTGCCGGCCACAACTCTCACCAGCACGGACTCGGCATCCCCAGATGCTTCATAGCTAAAGTCTATCAGTTTTGCTGAAGAAGGCAACCGGCTCTCAATGGCGCGTTTGCCCCTTGCCTGAGCATTGGCAACCGCTTCTTCTATGGAAATCTCTTTCCGTTCCCATGTTACCTCAAAAAACACTCTCATGAAGATTTCGACCGCAAAGGCCACTTCTCCTTTTCCAAATGCCGTAATTGGATACTGTTCTATTTCGTACCATTCAAAGAGTGTGCCCCATGGAAACAAAAGGAATTCAGTGTCCCGTACCCTAATCACCCTGGCCTCTTTCTTTCTGCCGGTCCTGACAGGCTCCAACCTGGACAGTGGTTCTTCATTGACCACCTCATACCAGGTTTTGGCCGTAACATTGCCTCTGGCTCCTTGAATTCCGCCAGACGGAACACCTGCAATGAGCAAATCGCCCTTCTTAACGGTTTGGCCGGGTTGCACCAAAGGAACACCTGACAAAACAAGCACTGATTCAACTACTCCGTCTTTTCTGGCTACAATATCACCCGGGCCGGGCATATCTGGCCTTACTTTTTCGACGACTTCTATCACCGCAAGGGTTCCCTGAAACCTAATATACACCCATGAAATGCCGGGAAACTCGATTGCTATGGCCTGCTGAAGGTTATCGATGGAAACATAGCTTTTCCTGGCCCCTATTGCCAACCCGTTATCAGAAGCTACCCTGAGGATATCACTCCGGGATACCTTAACGTTTCCTTTAACAGAGATTGCCCATACCGAGCCTGACAACCAGAATAAGACGGCAAGCAGAATAATGCTGACAAGTATGAAAACAGGCCTTCTCCTTATTTTACCTATGAGAAAGGGAATTCCCACGCGTTTCACAATTCTTGGAACGCACATTGACTTTCGCGCCAGGGGCCTGATTTGCTTGTACCTGGCAAGAGTCGTAGAGAAATAGAGATGATCGTCTATAAGGGCAATGTCCCAAACCGGGAACCCGGAACATACACACAGGTTGACCAGGCGCTCAGGATTCTTGCCCCTGGCCTGCACCCGTACATACCCAAGCACATACCCTATAAGCCTTCTAAGAGTCAAACCTACCACGCCCCCGGTCTTCGGACTGCGCTGCCGCGGCTACAGACACTTTCAATCAAACCGTATTCATTTCTACGTATTTGATGATGCCCCTCACCGCCATTTGCTCCTTCCCCACTTCTTCGATTTCCAGGTTATCTCCTGATATGGTGATCTGGCCCGCGCCCACACCAACCACTATCCGGCCAGGCGAGTACTGAATAAGCCCCCTGTGGTTTGATATGAGCACACCCAGATCCCCCACGATGACTACACGGGGAAGATCAAGGCTGATATCCATGGGCAGCTCAAGAATCTCTGAAAGCTCCATCCTGAATTTCTTGCGCATTGCAAACTCTCCCTGTGGCATCTATTCCCATTCCGGTAGTTCAAATCTCAATCCATCGCTCCAAAACAATGTATGAGAGATCAAGGCGGCACTTTACATGCCGGGGGTTTTTCCAGGCGCCATCATAGCCTTGCTTGCTGACCAGGAAACAAAAAGCCCGGAAACCGGGCTTTTGAATGGCTTTCAATCACTTTTGAATGCTCTGTCAACATGAACATTCAAATACTATGGGAAGAACAAGGATGTTGCACTTCAGTAATTACGGCGACGGCGACGGTTCTTGCGTGCACGGGCAGCCTCAGCCTTTTTCTTACGCTTTACGCTCGGGCTGTCATAATGCTCATGCTTACGCAAATCGCGGAGGATGCCTGAACGCTGGCATTCACGCTTAAAGCGGCGCAGGGCCCTATCAAACGGCTCGTCTTTACCAACCTTAATTTCCGGCAAACCTGATCCCTCCCTCCGCCGCATGCTTGCCTCTGTACTTACAGACCCAAAAAATGCTTGGGTTAACACTAAGAATTGTACAATACTTATGCTGAAACGGTCAACTTAAGGAAGGGCCTCTTGTCACCGGATTAATGCACTTTCACCGTCTCACATGCCTCACACCGGTTCTCTTTCGTTCCAGAGCCAGGCCAATCAGGTTTTTTACCAGCCGGGAATAGGGCATGCCTGATGATTCCCACAGTTTTGGGTACATACTGACATCTGTGAACCCGGGCATGGTGTTAAGTTCATTAACATATATCTCGCCTGTATCAGGGTGGACAAAGAAATCAACTCGTGCAAGCCCGCTGCACCCTGTGGCTCTGAAAGCCTCAACGGCAATTGCCCTTACTTTTTCCATGAGGAAATGGTCAAGCGGGGCAGGGATAATCAACCTGGTTGCTTCGTCCATATATTTGGCTTCATAATCGTAAAACTCTCTGGAGGGGATGATCTGCCCTGCAATTGATGGAATTGGCTCCTGGTTCCCAAGAACGCTGCACTCAATCTCCATTGCGCCTTCCTGTGAAGGCTCAATCAGCACCTTGAGGTCATAAAGGAACGCGTTGTCAATAGCCCCCGGAAGGCCGTTGCTGTCCTTGACTTTGAATACCCCCAGGCTGGAACCGGAAGCTGAAGGCTTAACGAATACCGGAAAACCGATTTGCGAGGTGAGCTGCTCAAGCACCCTGTCTTTTTGCTTTTCCCATATCCAGCGCTCTACCGTAATCGACGGTACATAAGGAATACCGTGCCTGGCAAAAACCATTTTGGTTGTGTCTTTATCCATGCAGACTGCTGAAGCAAGGGTTCCCGGCCCTACATACGGGATACCTGATAGATCCAGTAGCCCTTGGATTGTTCCGTCTTCGCCGAATATGCCATGGAGCACGGGAAACACAACGTCCACGTCAATTCGCGTTCCTTGCCGGCTGTCACCTGCAGGCCGGTTTGGCATACTATCCGCCCGGCTCCCCTGCCCGTTCCCTTGAAGCTCCGGTGGCCTGCAACAACCACTTCCGGTGTTGTTATATGCTCCTTGCGAACATGAACAAGCAGGCGGTTCATAGATGTGCCTACCGTTTATCCATATGCCCGGCCTCAAAGGGTCAGGCAGGATATAGCACGACGGCCCCAGATCCACGGTGACTTCACCGCATCCTTTCTCAAAGAAACCCTCAGGGTCCTCAATGAACACCCAGTGGCCTTCCCTGGTTATACCTACTGACACAACATCAAACTCACCCTCTAAAAGGGCCTTGAAAACTGATCTTGCCGATAAGACCGATATCTCATGTTCTCCTGATCTTCCCCCACACAAAAGCGCTACCCGCATCGCAAAACCCTCACTCTCGCCCCACTTGTTGCCAAACGAACATTGTCAGCAAAAGCACGGCAGCATAATCTTGATATAAAATTTAGCTTACTGTCTCGCACAAAAGCCCTTGGGCTGAAGCGTGGCGTGCCCGCACTTCAATAACTTTCCCCCTAAGCCGGTCAGGCCCGTGAAACCATGCCCTAACATAATTTCTCGTAACTCCCTGAAGCATCCCGTCACGCGTCCTATCATCTTCAACCAGGACTTCAACTTCCCTGCCTATCAACTTACGATGAAAATCCAAAGACAGTTCCTTTCCCAGGGAAATAACAGCCTTGCTGCGCCTTTCCTTTTCCTTTCCCGGTACTTTTCCCGGAAATCCGTATGCAGGAGTGCCGGGCCTTGCTGAAAATTTGAACACATGAAGCCGGGAAAACCTTACTTGCCTGATTACTTCAAGGGTGCTCTCAAAATCTTGCTCTGTCTCCCCGGGAAACCCGACTATTACGTCTGCGGTAAGCCCAATGTCAGGGGCCACTCTTCTCACCTGGCCAACTATGTTAAGAAACGTACCCACATCGTACCGGCGCCCCATCATCTTAAGCACTCTATCGCTGCCGCTTTGGATAGGCAGGTGAAGATGGTTGCATACCTGAGGAAACCGCAGGCAGTGGACCAGTTCAGGAGTTACATCGTGGGGCTCAAGGGAGCTTATCCTGAGCCTCAGCAGCCCTTCAATTCCGGTTAACATCCGGGCAACCAGCGGAAGATCAACCTTTTGCCCTGTCAAATCCTGCCCGTATAGCCCTATGTGGGTTCCGGTAAGAATGATTTCCTTGTAGCCCTTTTCTACAAGGCCGCGGGCCTCTTGAAGGATAGAATCAACAGGCCTTGATCTCGACGGCCCCCTTGCGTAGGGCACTATACAGTAAGTGCAGTAGTCATTGCACCCTTCCTGGATTTTCAGAAACACCCTGGTGAGGCTAGGCTCTCTAACCGGCGTTTCCTGGAAAGCCTGGCCTTTCTCGTGGGGCCTTACATCCACAGCCGTTTCTCCGCTTGACATGGCTTTCTCCGCAATGTCCACCAGGGACTGCCTGTCAAGAACCCCGGTGACGGCTATAACGCCGGGCACATCCTCAAGTTCTTCCTTTGCCACCTGAGAATAGCACCCGGTTACCAGCACCCTGGCTCCCGACCTGGCGCCGCGCCTGATAGCCTGTCTACATTTAGCCGCGCTTCTGGATGTAACTGCACAGGTATTGACCACGATCAAGTCGAAGGGGCCTTGCTCGGCCACTGTGTAACCTGCATCATGGAAAACCTGCTTCAAGAAATCAGTATCGTACTGGTTGAGTTTGCATCCGAAAGTCTTAAACCCCACTGTTTTTCCCACCAATGCTGTTCCCCCATACCTTACAATGATACCTAAAACCCAGGCATTGAAAATAGCCGGCAATTACATGGTTTGCATTTCGGCCGGCTCGCCTGTAAAAACATCCGGGGCAAAAGCGCTCCGGCAGTTGCCCGATCCAAAAAAGCAAAAACAAATATCCTGCTTTCACATTATACAGTTTGGAGCAACAGGTGAAAAATCTATGCCGCTTAGTTCAGGAGTTCAGAAACGGTAACAGGGCTCAAACCCTTCTCTTTGAGCCCGGCAATTATCTCGGGCAGGGCTTCAACTGTGGGTTCAGTAGGATGCAGCAAAATCAAGGCCCCTGGCCTGGCGCCTGCAAGGGCACGCTTCCATATGGTTTCAGGCGCAGGCCTTCGCCAATCAACAGTGTCTACAGTCCACAGGATAGTCTGGTAACCGATTTCCAGGGCGAATTCCACTGTGGAATCAGACCACTCGCCGTATGGAGGGGCAAAAAGCTTGGAAGGAATAACTCCTGCAGCCTTAAGTATCATGTTCTCGCCGTCTTTTATGACTGCCTGCAGCCGGTCTTTTGGCAAATGCTCTACGTGAACATGAGAACCGCCGTGATTGCCCACCTCGTGCCCTTTGGAAATAATCTCTTCTAGAAGGCCGCTGTTTTCCTGGGCCCAGATACCTGTGGGGAAGAAGGTGGCACGGGCACCTGTTTGC
>DUTL01000234.1 GCA_012842105.1 Candidatus Fermentithermobacillaceae bacterium
ATAGCAGCCGTGGTCGTAGTCTTGCCATGGTCGATATGCCCAATAGTACCTACGTTCACGTGAGGCTTAGTTCTTTCAAATTTCTTCTTAGCCATCTACTTAATCCTCCTTCATTACACTCGCCCGTAGTATTTGGCGATAATCTTATCCGCTTCTGCGGGTGGAACAACATCATACTGCTCAAATTGCATTGTGTAAGTACCCCTTCCTTGAGACCTGGAACGAAGATCCGTTGCATAGCCAAACATTGTAGCAAGAGGTACCGAAGCCCGGATTATTTCATATATGTCTTCTGTTTCCATCCCGGTTATCTGGCCTCTCCTTGCATTCAGATCCGCAAGAACCTCACCCAAAAACTCAGAGGGTACTGTCACTTCCACTTTCATAACCGGCTCCAAAATTGCAAGTTTCGCTCTGGACAAAGCGTCTTTTACCCCCATGGAACCTGCGATCTTGAAAGCAAGTTCCGACGAGTCCACTTCATGATAAGAACCGTCTTCAAGCACGGCCTTCACGTCTACCAGCGGATAACCTATCAAAGAGCCGGATTCAAGTGCTTCCTTAACTCCTGATTCAACTGCGGGTATAAACTCGTGGGGAATAACCCCGCCACGAATAGCATTCTCAAACTCAAAGCCTTGTCCTCTCCCCAAAGGCTCCAGCCTTAACTTAACATGGCCGTACTGGCCACGCCCTCCGGTCTGCCTGATGAACTTACCTTCCCCGGCAACAGCCTGGAGGATACTCTCCTTATAAGCAACCTGAGGTGTCCCCACAGCAGCCTTTACGCCAAATTCCCGAAGAAGCCTATCACAAATGATCTCCAGGTGCAATTCACCCATACCCGCAATCAGGGTTTGCCCTGTTTCCTCATCTGTGCTAGATGTAAATGTTGGATCTTCCTCGGCCAATTTCCTCAGGCAATCTCCCAGTTTATCAAGATCATCCCTGGTCTGAGCTTCAATGGCTATAGTGATCACAGGTGTTGGAAATGAAATCGGCTCAAGTATAATGGGGTTCTTCTCATTACACAAAGTGTCGCCTGTAACTGTATGCTTAAGCGCTACAGTTGCAACAATGTCTCCTGTAGACACAGCTTCAACATCTTCCCTGTGATTGGCGTGCATCACAAGCAGCCTTTGGATCCTTTCGTTCTTCCCACGGGTAGCATTATACACATAAGACCGGTTAGTCAAAACTCCTGAATAGACCCGGAAGTAGGTGACTCTGCCAACGTAAGGGTCGGTCATAACCTTAAAAGCCAAAGCGCAGAAAGGTTCGTCGTCGATGGGTTTTCTGATTACTGTTTCGTTTTTCCCAGGAACCTGGCCTTCAATGGGAGGCACATCCAAAGGCGAAGGAAGGTAGTCAATTATGCCGTCGAGAAGCGTCTGAACACCTTTGTTCCTAAAAGACGAACCGCAAAAGCAAGGGACGATTTTGTTTTCCAAAGTCCCCTTTCTGATTGCCTTTATAAGGGATTGCACAGGTACTTCTTCTCCTTGAAGATATGCTTCAAGTATATCGTCATCGAAATCCGCGGCTGCGGCCAACAGGTTTTCCCTGTATTCTTCAAACAGTTCCAACATATCTTCAGGTATTTGGCCTTCTTCAACCTCAAGGCCCAGCTTATCTTCCCAGTACAATGCCTTAGACCTGAGAATATCAACTACGCCGGCAAAGGTGTCTTCAACTCCTATTGGCAGGAATAATACCACGGGCCTTGCGCCAAGCTTCGTTTCTATCATTTTCAAGGCTTTGTAGAAATCGGCACCCAAGGAATCCATCTTGTTAATATAGGCAATTCTAGGAATATTGTAACCGTCTGCCTGTCGCCAGACTGCCTCAGACTGGGGCTCGACACCGCCCTTGGCACAGAAAATAGCTACGGCGCCATCAAGTACCCGAAGGCTGCGTTCCACTTCAGCAGTGAAGTCAACGTGCCCTGGCGTGTCTATAATGTTGATTCGAAAATCTTTCCAATGGCAGGTAGTTGCTGCCGAGGTTATGGTAATACCTCTTTCCTGCTCCTGTTGCATCCAGTCCATAGTGGCAGACCCTTCATCCACTTCGCCTATACGGTGAACTTTACCGGTATAAAACAGTATACGTTCTGTGGTTGTTGTCTTGCCGGCATCAATGTGAGCCATAATCCCTATATTTCTAATCTTTTCAAGCGGAAATGTCTGCGGCATCGAATTCCCCCCTTTCAAAATCTTTGCCCCCAATTGCCTACCATCTGTAATGAGCAAAAGCCCTGTTGGCTTCAGCCATCCTGTGCATTTCTTCTTTTCTTCTTACGGTGTTGCCGGTGTTGTTCGCTGCGTCAAGGATTTCACCGGCAAGTTTATTCTCCAATCCGCGCTCTGAACGGGCCCTGGCAAAGTCCACCATCCATCGTATTGCCAAAGACAACCGTCGTACCGGCCTCACTTCCATTGGCACCTGATAAGTAGCGCCTCCAACCCTTCTGGGCCGTACCTCGAGAACAGGCATAGCATTCTTTACGGCCTGATCAAGTACTTCCAGAGGTTCTTTACCCGTCTTTTCCTTAATAATATCCATGGCACTGTATACCAAACGCCTGGCTGTGAATTTCTCCCCATCATACATAACCTTGTTGGTAAGCCTGGTTACCAGCACAGAGTTATATACAGGATCAGGCGTCCAGGTTCTTGACGGAGTCCTACCTCTTCTAGGCACAACATTCACCTCACAAACTAATCTATCTTGGCTTCTTGGTACCGTACAATGAACGCCCTTGCCGTCTGTCGACAACGCCGGCGGCATCCAGTGTACCCCTGACGATATGGTAACGCACTCCGGGCAAGTCTCGTACCCGTCCGCCCCTGACCAATACTACCGAGTGTTCCTGAAGATTGTGGCCAATTCCCGGAATATATGCGGTCACTTCAAGCCCATTGGTCAAGCGGACCCTGGCGATCTTACGCAGCGCCGAGTTCGGCTTCTTAGGGGTAGTAGTCCTGACAACAGTACAAACTCCGCGCTTAAACGGGTTCCCCTTAAGTGCGGGAGACTTTGTTTTCTCGACTATTTGCTTTCTTCCTTGCCTGACCAGCTGATTAATCGTTGGCACATTTGACCCTCCTTTCCCGGTTATTTTGTATATGATTTTAATAAGGCGCAGCACGAAGCACCCACACTTATGCTGCAATATTCTCCAAGTTGTCTCATGCTCGAAACCCAAATTATCTCAATGTTATTTTCTTTTGCCTTTGCAAGTACATCTGCTACTACCCTTGCCTCGGCATCTTCGGCCACTAACACCTTTGAAACCAGGCCCCTGTCAATAGCTTTCAAAGCAGCCCTTACACCTGCAATTTTATATTTCTTTGATATCTGGCCGTATGCCGGGCC
The DNA here is from genome assembly GCA_012842105.1 of Candidatus Fermentithermobacillaceae bacterium. Classification (GTDB taxonomy): domain Bacteria; phylum Bacillota; class Sulfobacillia; order Fermentithermobacillales; family Fermentithermobacillaceae; genus DTU015. Next base: position 3,379 of record DUTL01000234.1, read on the forward strand.
TACCATAACTCAAGTCTCTCCCATACCAGCATAAAAAAGCACGCTTTATGAGTTTAGCACCATGGTAAAAGCGTGTCAATGGCAGGTAAGCTTTTCAAAGCCCTTAACTGCACGGGATTGGATTCATGGGCGCTCAAAGCCGGAGAGCCGGGAGGCCGGGCACTAAACCCGCCCCGGCTCTCATAATCATCTCAATATTATACAGTGAAGACCCAAATCTGAGTCTTGCCGGGAAGATTGCGCTTATCTACAGAGGCCTCACAACCGTCAAACCTGACGACATTCTCCATGCCCTCAACAAAACCGTCAACGCCCGCTATGGGCCACGACTCAATGTACCTGGTCTTATAATGCATGGGCACTACAATGTTTGGGCTGATTAAGTCAACAGCCTCTCTAGCTGTGCCGGCATCTATGGTATAGTATCCGCCTACAGGTACAAGCAGCACATTGACAGTGCCGATTTCCTCTGCATGAGAAGAGGTCAGTTTCTCGCCGAGATCTCCCAGGTGCGCTACACTGACGCCATCTATGTCCATGACAAATATGCCGTTTTCTCCGCGAAGCTTGCCTTGTTGATCATCATGATAAGAAGGCACGGCCCTAAATCTTACACCTTTGATCTCTTCCTCAATGCGCCTGGCCTTCTTGGTTTCCTCATCCAGGCCCCTGAGTACCTGAAAATTCCCCTCAAGCACATGTACAGCATTGTGGTCATGATGCTCGTGCGATACAGTAACAACATCAACTGTTTCTTCAATCCCGGGATAAGGAACATCCTTCCCAAACGGATCTGTAAGTATCTTCAGTGCCGGGGATTCGATCACAAAAGAAGCATGGCCTAACCACCTTAACTTCAATGCTCCATACCTCCTAATAGAAACTCCCTACGCTGAATAATCATCACCGGCAACTTCCGCCTGGCCACCTTCTTCAGGAACAGGAAATACTTCCAGTTCATCGTACCTTTGCATGCCTGTTCCCGCCGGAATCAGTTTGCCGATAATCACGTTCTCTTTTAGTCCCAGAAGGTAATCGGTCTTGCCTTTGACAGCAGCATCAGTAAGCACCCGTGTTGTCTCCTGGAACGAAGCGGCAGATAGGAATGATTCGGTTGAAAGAGATGCCTTTGTAATCCCCTGAATAATCGGTTTGCCCGTGGACGGTTCCCCACCCTCTTCGTAAGCCTGGGCGTTTGCTTCAGCAAATTCGTGAATATCAACGACTCCACCAGGAAGCAGTGGGGTGTCTCCCGGTTCTTCAACTTTCATCTTGCGCATCATCTGCCTGATGATTACCTCAATATGTTTGTCAGAAATATCAATTCCCTGCAACCTGTATACCCTTTGAACCTCTCTCAGGAGGTACTCTTCAACTGCTCGTACGCCCTTGACCCTTAGAAGATCGTGGGGATTCACTGAGCCTTCTGTGAGAACATCACCCGGCTCTACTTCCTGGCCATTTGAAACCTTAATAAGCGCACCAAAGGGAACTGCAATGGTGTTCTGCTCACCATCTTGCGAAGTAATGACAATCTCGCGTTTCTTGTCGCCTTCTTTGATTTCAACAGTCCCGCCAATTTCAGCTATTGCTGCCTGGCCCTTTGGCTTTCTTGCCTCAAAAAGCTCTTCAACCCTGGGAAGGCCGTGAGTAATGTCTTCTCCGGCGATACCACCCAGGTGGAAAGTACGAAGGGTAAGCTGGGTACCCGGTTCTCCAATGGACTGGGCAGCAATTGTGCCTATTGCTTCGCCTACTTCTACAACACCGCCTGTTGCAAGGTTTCTGCCATAGCACTTCACGCAGACTCCATGCTTGGTCTCGCATGTGAGTACTGATCTCACTTCTACTTCTTTGATGCCTGCTTCTACTATGGCGCCGGCTGTCTTATCGTCAATTAACTCATCTTCTTTGCAGATCACTTCGCCGGTCTCAGGATGAAGTATGTCGTTGACTGCAAACCGCCCAACAATCCTGTCGTGCAAATCTTCAATGAGTTCTCCTTCAATCTCAATGGCTTTCACCCAAATACCGCAGTCGCAGCCGCATTCATCTTCTCTGACTATTACATCTTGGGCCACATCAACCAGCCTTCGTGTCAGGTAGCCTGAGTCAGCGGTCCTTAAGGCAGTGTCAACAAGCCCTTTCCTCTGTCCGTGAGTTGATGTGAAGTACTCCAACACTGAAAGCCCTTCCCTAAAATTGGACCTGACAGGTTGCTCAACCATTCTTCCCGACGGGTCAACCATAATGCCTCGCATGCCGCCTAACTGAGAAATCTGCTGAATATTGCCCCGGGCTCCGGATTCAGCCATCATGTATACAGGATTCCATTTGCCGATAGAGTTTTGCAGCGCCTCGGTAACCTCATCGGTTGCACTTCTCCAAACATCAATCACCTTGTTGTATCTCTCATCGTCAGTCAGAAAGCCCATGCGGTACTGCTCTTGTATCTCATTTACCTGTTCATCCGCTTTCTCGAGAATCTCAGGTTTCTCATCGGGCACAGAAATATCATCTATTGAAATGGTTGAACCTGCCTGGGTAGCAAAGGAAAAGCCGAGTTCCTTTATGCTGTCTAACATTACTGCAGTGTTCTCCATGCCATATTCCCTGATACTTCCGGCCACAATTTTTCCTAAAAGCCGTCGATCCACTACTTCATTGACGAACCTTAGTTTTTCAGGAAACACACTGTTAAGAATACAGCGGCCCGGTGTCGTAATGAGCTTTTCGGCTTTGCCGTTTTCGTAGTACCTAAGCACCGCAAGGTCATGAAGCCCCACATTTTTCGTTTCGTAAGCCATTATGGCTTCATCCATTGATACGTACTTGTGAGGAATTTCCTGCTCATCAACGAGCTCAGGGTTGTCATGGGAAGCAAGCGTAAGGTAGTAAATTCCCAGAACAATATCCTTGGTCGGCGTAATTGCAGGCGTTCCGTCTTTCGGAAGCAACAGGTTATGCTTGGAGGCCATGAGTATTTTGGCTTCCGCCTGAGCTTCTGCCGAAAGAGGCACGTGTACGGGCATCTGGTCGCCGTCAAAGTCTGCGTTGTACGGCGGGCAAACCAGAGGATGAATCTGAATAGCCCTACCTTCAACAAGTACCGGTTCAAATGCCTGGATACTAAGCCTGTGCAAAGTAGGCGCTCTATTCAAAAGCACCGGGTGTTCTTTGATAACTTCCTCAAGAATGTCCCATACTTCAGGCCGAGCTCTTTCTACCAGGCGCCTTGCGCTCTTAATATTATGAGCAAGCCCTTTTTCCACAAGCCTTTTCATGACAAAAGGCTTGAAGAGCTCAAGGGCCATTTCTTTAGGAAGCCCGCATTGGTGGAATTGCAGGTTAGGGCCTACGACAATAACTGAACGCCCTGAGTAGTCAACCCTCTTCCCGAGAAGGTTTTGCCTGAACCGCCCCTGCTTGCCTTTGAGCATATCTGACAAGGATTTTAGCGGCCTTTGTCCGGGCCCTGTTACCGGGCGCCCACGCCTGCCGTTGTCGATCAAGGCGTCAACTGCCTCTTGAAGCATTCTCTTTTCGTTTCTTACAATAATATCAGGAGCACCAAGGTCCAAAAGCCTCTTGAGCCTGTTATTACGGTTTATTACCCTGCGGTAAAGATCGTTAAGATCGGAAGTAGCAAAACGCCCGCCGTCAAGCTGCACCATAGGCCTTAAATCAGGTGGGATAACAGGTATCACGTCAAGGATCATCCACTCAGGTTTATTGCCTGATATCCTGAAAGCTTCAACTACTTCCAAACGGCGCATAGCGCGGATTTTCCTCTGCCCTCTGGCATTCCTGGCTTCTTCTATGAGTTCTTCAACTTGTTTTTCAAGGTCAACCCCGGCAAGGATTTCCCTTATCGCTTCAGCTCCCATACCTGCCCTGAACCGGTTTCCATACTTCTCTCTCGCTTCCCTGTATTCAGTTTCAGTAAGCACTTGTTTATATGAAAGGGTTTCACAGTCCCCTGCATCAGTTATGATATATGCCGCGAAATAAAGCACCCGTTCAAGCACCCTGGGTGACATGTCCAATAGCAGGCCCATTCGCGATGGCACACCTTTGAAGTACCAAATATGTGATACAGGCGTCGCCAGCTCAATATGGCCCATACGATCGCGCCTGACCTTTGATTTGGTCACTTCCACGCCGCATTTGTCACAAACCACGCCTTTAAAACGGATCCTCTTGTACTTCCCGCAATAACACTCCCAGTCCTTTGTAGGCCCGAAAATCCTCTCACAGAAGAGTCCGTCTCTTTCAGGTTTCAGAGTCCTGTAGTTAAGAGTCTCAGGCTTCTTGACCTCGCCTCGAGACCATTCCCTGATCTTCTCGGGTGATGCAAGAGAAATGCGCATTGCAGCAAAATCATTGACGTCCACTCTTCAACATCCCCTTTTGCTTTAACTTTCCGGTTCGTCGTCATCTTCAAGGGTTTCAAGGTCGCGGATAGACCTTACCCTGCCTAGGCGTCCCACATCATCTATGGCGCTCCGGCGCACCCGGCGTTTGGCCCGTTGAGGCTTCTTCCTCTTCTTGGCCGGTACCTCGTCTTCATCCAGTGCTCCGGAAACATCACCGGGGACCGCAACTTCCTTGAAAAGCTGATCGAATGTCATTTTCTTGTCTTCCCTTGTGTCCGGGATGACCCTATCTTCATCATCTACATCTATGTCATCAGTGCTGTCAGTTTTCTCAGTCTCCAGGCTGCCCTGATCCTGACTCTCTTCTTCAGAATCCCAATCGTCTCCGGCAGCGACTTCTTCGTATTCGACAGCTTCTTCTTCCTCTTCTTCATCATCTTCGTCAGGTATTTCCCTTCGGGTACGACGCGCAGGCCTCCGTGGTTCGGCCTCAATCATCAGGTCAAGTTCTCTTGCTGTTTCCTGTACGTCATCATCAAGTTCCTTGACTTCTATTTCACGGCCATGTTCATCAAGCACTTTTACATCCAATGCAAGGCTTTGAAGTTCCTTTAAGAGTACCTTGAATGACTCAGGCACTCCCGGCTCTGGAATATTCTGCCCTTTGACTATGGCTTCGTAGGTCCTCACCCTACCGGTAACATCATCAGATTTCACTGTAAGCATTTCCTGTAAAGTATACGCCGCTCCGTAAGCTTCAAGCGCCCAAACCTCCATTTCCCCGAAACGCTGCCCGCCCATCTGAGCCTTCCCGCCCAGAGGCTGCTGTGTTACCAAAGAATAGGGACCTGTGGAACGGGCGTGAACTTTGTCATCAACCAGGTGCAAGAGTTTCAACATATAGACATAACCAACTGTAACAGGGCTGTCAAAGGTTTTCCCTGTCCGTCCATCCCGCAATTGTACTTTACCGTCCCCGGGAAGCCCTGCTTTCTCAAGCAAATCCCTTATTTCAGTTTCTTGAATGCCGTCAAATACAGGCGTTGCCACATGGATTCCCAGTAGTCTGGCAGCGTATCCAAGGTGGCACTCGAAAATTTGCCCGATGTTCATTCGCGACGGAACGCCTAAGGGAGTAAGCACTATCTGAACGGGAGTTCCGTCAGGCAAGAAAGGCATGTCCTCCCTTGGGAGTATTTTTGCAACCACGCCCTTATTTCCGTGGCGGCCTGCCATTTTGTCACCTTCGGATATCTTCCGTTTTTGAGCTACATACACCCTTACCAGTTCGTTGACACCGGGCGGAAGCTCATCTCCCGACTCCCTGGTGAACACTTTAACTTCTACTACAATACCGCTCTCGCCATGGGGCACTTTCAGCGAGTTGTCTCTGACTTCACGGGCTTTCTCACCAAATATGGCCCGCAACAGCCTTTCCTCTGCTGTAAGCTCAGTCTCTCCTTTAGGAGTAACCTTTCCAACCAGAATATCACCTGAACGTACTTCAGCACCGGTTCTGATGATTCCCCGTTCGTCAAGATCCTTTAGCTGCTCCTCACCAACGTTAGGAATATCTTTGGTAATTTCCTCAGGACCAAGTTTAGTGTCCCTGGCGTCACACTCATATTCTTCTATGTGTATGGATGTATACACATCTTCTTCCACAAGTTCTCTGGAGATGAGAATGGCATCTTCATAGTTGAAACCGTACCATGGCATATATGCTACAAGCACGTTTCTTCCAAGAGCCAGTTCTCCCATATCGGTGGAAGGGCCGTCTGCAAGAACGTCTCCCTCTTCCACTAATTGCCCTTTCGATACGACGGGTTTCTGATTGAAGCAAGTACCCTGGTTAGAACGGCTGAATTTCTTCAACTTGTACACATCATGTTCCCCGGACAGGGTTTGCACAGCAATTTCAGACGCTGAGGCCCGTATCACACGGCCGGGCCTTTTGGCTACGGCTATAACGCCTGAATCCAAGGCCGACCTGTATTCAAAACCCGTACCTACAAGAGGAGCTTCCGTTTCTACCAAGGGCACGCCCTGACGCTGCATGTTCGAACCCATTAGAGCACGGCTGGCGTCATCATGCTCCAGAAACGGGATCAGTGAAGTAGCCACTGAAAATACTTGTTTCGGAGAGACGTCCATGTAGTCTATCTGTTCCGGAGGCGCTTCAAGAACCTCTTGCCTGTACCTGGCCATGATACGCTCGTCCAGAAAACGCCCTCGATCATCTATGGCTGCGTTGGCCTGGGCAATCACACAATCGTCTTCTTCATCTGCAGTAAGATACTCAATTTCGTTTGTAACTCTCTTTTTCGCCCGGTCGACCTTCCTGTAAGGAGTCTCTATAAAGCCTAAGCGGTTGATCCGCGCAAAGCATGAAAGAGAGTTCGTAAGCCCAATGTTCGGCCCTTCAGGCGTCTCAATCGGGCACATCCTCCCGTAGTGGGAGTGGTGAACGTCACGGACCTCGAAGCCCGCCCTCTCTCGCGTAAGCCCTCCCGGCCCAAGCGCCGAAAGCCGCCTTTTGGCCGTGAGCTCTGTAAGCGGGTTTGTCTGTTCCATGAACTGAGACAACTGGCTTGAGCCGAAAAACTCCCTTACCGCGCCAACCACAGGCCTCACGTTGATAAGAGCCTGGGGGGTAATAATGTCAATATCCTGAATAGTCATGCGCTCCCTGACCACACGCTCCATCCTGGCCAAGCCCACACGGAACTGGTTCTGCAGGAGTTCCCCTACACACCGAACCCGCCTGTTGCCCAGGTGGTCAATATCATCGACTGTGCCTACTCCCTTTGTAAGCCCGAAAAAGTAGTTGATTGCCGCGAGCATGTCGTCTCGTGTGAGAGATTTCTCTTTGGACCAAGCCTCTTCTTTATTCTCGTGCACGCCGTTGCCTACAACGCGGACTACCTGCCCGTCAAAAGTAGCTACATCAATTTCGTTTACGCCTGAAGCGCTTATCTTTTGCGCCAAATCCCTGTCTATTTGCTCTCCGGCCTTAACCAACAGCTCACCTGTTTCAGGGTGAACCACGTCAAGCACAGCTGTCGTATTAACAATTCGCCTGCGCAAAGAAAACTTCTTGTTAAGCCGGTACCGCCCTACAGTAGCAAGATCATAACGCCGGGGCTCAAAAAACAAATTCTCAAAAAGGTTTCTGGCGCTTTCGACGGTAGGAGGTTCCCCCGGCCTTAGCCTCCTGTAGATTTCAACAAGAGCTTCGTCTCGTGATTTGGTGCTGTCCTTATCCAGTGTGTTTTTCAATACTACGCTTTCGCCCATTGCCTCTAAAATATGGGCATCTGTTTCCAATCCTATAGCCCTTAATAAAACGGTCAACGGCAGCTTCCGGGTACGGTCTATTCGGACCCAGGCAATGTCGTTGCCGTCAGTCTCCATTTCAAACCACGTACCTCTACTGGGAATCAACGTAGCCGAATAGCGCCGCTTACCATTTGGATCCGTTTCATATGAATAGTATCCGCCGGGAGATCGAACAAGTTGGCTCACAATAACCCTCTCGGCACCGTTTATGACAAACGTGCCTGCGTCAGTCATGAGCGGAAAGTCGCCCATGAAAACTTCCTGTTCTTTGACTTCACCGGTAGTCTGATTTACGAGCCTTACCTTTACCTTTAGAGGGGCCGAGTAAGTGACGTCCCTCTCTTTGCACTCTTCCACTGAATGCTTAGGCTCTCCTAAATTGTAGTCAATAAACTCCAAGACCAAATTTTCCGTAAAGTCTTTTATAGGTGAAATGTCTCTAAATACCTCACGCAGCCCTTCTTTAAGAAACCACTCATAGGACTCCTTCTGTACTGCTATCAGGTTGGGAATTTCAAGGACTTCGCGAATACGGCCGTAGTTTAGCCGCTCACGCTTGCCTACCTTGATGGGATAGGCCATGCATTTCACTCCTTAGGGGGTAAATCTCCGCCTTCGCCCTGGAGAAAGAACTCAACAACATCACCTTAATATTTTACCCAGAGTTCCGTAAACTAATTCCTGGCTGGCGGGCCGATATACGAATGCAAGTTACAATACTATCACGCCTGTCAACGTTTGTCAACAAGCGCGATATTCTTGTATGGGCCTACCCACTAAGGTAAGATGACAGACGCCTGGCCTTACAGCAATCTCATTTTGCCAAGAACCTGACGTATTACTTCCTTATCTTTGGGTTCGGGCGGGCATAGCGGCAATCTGAAACCGCCTACCTGCACTCCGGTCATTTCAAGGGCAGTCTTTACAGGCACCGGGTTCGTTGTAATAAACAAAGTCTTAAAAAGCTTGAAAAGTTTGTAATGAACAGCCTGTGCTTCTTGTATCTTACCCTCAGCATAGAAGTCTATCATATTTTTCATATCTGAGGCTACCAGATGTGCTGCAACTGATACTACCCCTGAACCGCCCAGGGCCAAAATGGGCAGTGTCAGGCTGTCATCGCCGGAGAAGACATAGAAATCATCACCGCAGCTTTCCAAAATCGCTGAGGTTTGATCCAAAATGCCCGATGCTTCTTTGATTGCCACTATGTTCTTCAGCTCTGAAAGCCGCAGCACTGTGCCGGGCAAAAGGTTTACAGAAGTCCTGGGGGGTACGTTATAAAGCATTATTGGCAGTGAAACAGCCTCCGAGATGGCGCGGAAATGCCGGTACAGGCCTTCCTGGTCGGGTTTGTTGTAATAAGGGGTGACAGCCAGAATACCATCGGCGCCTGCTTTCTCAACCAGTTTGGCCATTTCAACGCTGTCTCCGGTATTATAGGAACTTGCCCCTGCCCAAACCATAGTTGACGGATCAAGCGCTTCACGGACTTCCGATACCAGCCGAATTTTCTCTCCGGCAGTCAACGTAGGTGATTCGCCCGTGGTTCCCGAAATGAGGATCCCATCTACGCCATGCGATACGAGTTTCCTGGCAAGGCCAACGGCAGCCTTATAGTTTACTTGAGAGTTCTCGTCAAAAGGAGTCACCAGGGCAACAATCAAACTTCCATAAGGTGATAATCTCATCGAAACACACTCCCCCAAATTATTATCCACTTACAGGCCGAAAGCGTCATGAAGGGCATTAACTGCCTTGTGCAGGCAGTCTTGCTCAATCAGACACGAGATAGTAATGTTCGAATCTGAACTTGCGAAGATCCTGATATCCTCCTGTGCCAGTGCAATAGCCACGTTACTCATCACCCCTGCCCTGCCATGCATACCGTGTCCGATAACGGTCACCTTAGCCTTGCCTGTCTGTATGTCTGCGCTATTTCTCATGTGGCCAAGCCGGGAAAGCAGTTCCTCTACAAGATCTTCGCCAATGGCAAACGATAACCTGTCAGGAAATACGTTAATGACATCAAGAGAAATGTCGGCAACTGAATGCAAAATACCCGTCAGCCGTTTCATCTGGTCTGCAGGGCAAACGTTTAGCACCACGTGGGCCAGGCCCGAAACGTACGTGATCCCTGTAACAGGGTTGTCATTGCGCAAGAACAACCACGGCGTCTCTCTGTCTTCACCGCTTCCAATCACAGTCTCCCTGCTGTCAGCGCTAAGCGAGCGAACCCTGACAGGTATTTGAGCTTTTCTGGCTATCTGCACCGCCAGAGGATGAATCACCTTAGCGCCTTCCAATGCCAGATGAACCACTTCATCATAGGTAACAAACGGAATTGTCTTTGCACTTCTAACCATTTTGGGGTCAGCGGTCATAATTCCTTCAACATCAGTGTATATCTCTACACACCGGGCCGATAACGCACCGCCTAATGCAGCGGCAGTAGTATCACTGCCGCCTCTCCCCAGGGTAGTAATATCCCCCGACTCTGCCATTCCCTGAAAACCTGCAACTACTACAACTTTACCTTCATCCAGGTGTCTTTTTACGTGGGTTGAATTGATGGCGACTATGCGGGCATCCCCGAAATTGGTATCGGTAAGGATACCTGCCTGTCCCCCGCTAAGGGCCATAGCCGGTATGTTCCTTGTTTTTAGTTCCTGCACCATTAAAACCGCGGAGATAATCTCTCCACAGGAAAGAAGCAAATCCGATTCCCTGGGAGCTATGTCCTTTGAAATACCCTTGGCCAGCGCGATAAGAGTATCAGTCGCGTAGGGCTCGCCCCTGCGCCCCATAGCTGACACTACAGCAAGCACCCGGAAACCGTTGTCAAGAGCTTCTTGTATGCGATCACACGCAAGTTGCCGTTTTTCCTTGGTATCAAGGCAAGTGCCGCCAAACTTTTGAACCACTGTCAACTCTCTCGCCTCTTGCGTACCAGGAAACACACCTGCCTTCATCGTCTTTCCCCCACAAGGGCCCGTACAATGTTACATGCATTTGTGGCTGCGCCTCGCCTCAGATTATCTGCCACCAACCAGTACAAAACGCCATTGTTTGAGCTCAAATCCCGCCTCAGCCGGCCCACGTAAACCTCATCAGTATCCTGGCATTGAAGTGGAGTTGGGTACACCTGGTGGGGCGGATCGTCCATTACAACCACCCCGGGAAACTTGTTCAGTCTTTCTCGAATTGTCTCTATGCAGGGTTGTTTTTGAGTTTCAACAAGGCATGCTTCTGAATGGCCTATGAAAACGGGTACCCTGACACAAGTGCACGAGATTGCGAGATCCGGGATGCCTAGAATTTTCCGGGTCTCATTGACCATTTTCATTTCTTCTCGTGTGTATCCTTCGCTATCAAAACCGTCTATCTGAGGTATCAAGTTAAAGGCAATAGGATGGGGAAACCCGGAGTCTTCCCTGGAACCATAACTACCTGCGGTAATTTGCTCGAACGAGCCCTTCTCAAGCTCGTCCATGGCCCTATACCCGGCTCCGGACACTGACTGGTATGTGCTCACATGCACACGAGAGAGCCCGAACTCCTCGTGAATAGGGTACAGGCTCATCACAAGCTGTATTGTTGAACAGTTAGGGCCGGAAACAAGCCCTTTGTGGAAGAAGACCTCATGGCCGTTAACCTCAGGTACTACCAGCGGTACCCCAGCTTCCATTCGAAAGGCAGATGAAGTGTCTATCACCACAGGCCCGCCATTTATCAAAGACACCAGTTCAATTGACGCCTGGGTGGGCGTACACAGCAGCACAATATCAGCTTTCCTGAGTAGTTTCGAATCGGTCTTGGTGATTCTTAAAGTTTGCCCTCTGTATTCGACTTTTGTGCCAACCGATTTTGAGTGCCCTGTGAGATACAACTCCAAACCTGGAATTGGATTTTTGTCCAGTATGCTCACAACGCGCTTACCTACCAGCCCACCGGCACCAACAACCGCCAGTTTAACCATTTCCACTTACCCCCAAAAGCCATTGTGTTCGCCTCTATTTGCTCAATATGGCCTCAGCCAATCTCAGAAGGTACAAGACGAACCCCTGCAAACCTGAGTTCCTGAAACAACTCGATCCAGTATATGTAGGGTGATGGTTGTAATGTTAGGGAGATGTGGAGGCCCAGAAAGACAAATGCAGGCAGTTTGAAACCGCCTGCATCAGTCTAACATCCAGAAGCTTTGCCTCACCGGGCCAGCCGTTGGCTTTCATCTGGCCGTGACAACCGGGAGCCCCCCCGTATACCGGGGGCCGGCTCGCAGCATCCAAAGACACAAGAACCTATTTCAGTTCTACAGTGGCTCCTGCTTTCTCCAGAATTTCCTTTGCCTTGTCTGCTTCTTCTTTGGAAACCTTCTCCTTTACAGCCTTAGGAGCCGCCTCAACAAGCTCCTTTGCTTCTCTTAACCCAAGCCCGGTAAGTTCCCTTACAGCCTTAATCGCTGCTACCCTGCTGGTTCCTGCACCTGTAAGCACGACATCAAACTCGGTTTGCTCTTCTTCAGCAGGTGCAGCTTCCTGGGAAGCAGCAACTGCCATGGGAGCGGCTGCAACAGCCTGAGCTGATACTCCAAACTCCTCTTCAAACTGCTTCACCAGTTCGGCAAGTTCAAGTACAGTCATGCCTTTTACTAATTCCAAAACCTGTTCTATCTTAGACACTTAAATTAACCTCCTTATAGGTTAGATTTCACCTTTTTCTTTCTTGGTCTTCAATCCGTCAAGCACTCTGGCGAATCCTACCAAAGTCCCGTTGAGCACTGTTGCCAAAGCCGAAATAGGACCCTTCATAGCTACTGCCGTTTGGGTCAATAAGGTCTCCCTGGACGGCAATGTGGCAAGGAATGTGATTTTTTCACTCGTCATCTTCTGCCCGTCCAGAACTCCTCCCTTGATTTTAAAAACAGGGGTCTCAAGAGAAAAACTGCGTAACACTCTGGCAGGGGCAACAGGATCCGTATTGCTCACAGCCATAGCCGTAGGCCCTTTGAATATGTCGTCCAAACCATCCCAATTAAGATCTCTGGCAGCCCTTAAGGCCAGGGAATTCTTAATTACCCGGTACAGTACATCATTCTCTCTGCACTGCTGGCGTAACCTTGTATCATCCGCAACTGAAACTCCTCTGAAGTCTGCAAAGATAACGCTCTTAGCAGTTGACATTTGCTCTTTCAAAGTTTCCTGGACCCTTGCCTTTTGCCGCTTTTGCCTGGTTCCCAAAAATATCCCTCCCTTACAACCGTCTGAAGCAACCTAAAAAGGGCCCCGCACGAAGCGTAGGCCCTTGATAATTCCGGCATGATTCATCTAAGAGTCTAACCTCGGCGGGCAGCCTATTCCTTATCAGGAAAGCTATTATGTCTTTCGACACCTGCTGTCTACGGTCTGCTATTAAATTGTTGTTTCTGAAACTTCTGTATGGCTAGGCCCTCTGTGGCCTGGCTACCTGGCTTACATCAATGGGAATACCTGGCCCCATTGTAGAACTCAACGTAACGCTTCTTATATATTGCCCTTTAGCGCCTGGTGGCCTGGCCCTGATAATGGCTTCAACAAAAGCATAGAAGTTATCCAGAAGTTTGTCACTGCCAAAAGATGTTCGGCCAATCCTGCCATGGATAATGCCGCCTCTATCGGTTCTGAAATCCACCTTGCCTTGCTTTATTTCTTTTACAGCTGACTCTATGTCGGTAGTTACAGTTCCGGTTCTGGGGTTTGGCATAAGCCCTCTTGGGCCAAGAATCCGGCCAAGACGGCCTACAATGCTCATCATGTCAGGTGTTGCAACAGCCCTGTCAAAATCAAGCCAACCGCCTTGAATCTTCTCGGCAAAGTCTTCTGCACCTACAAAGTCTGCCCCGGCCTCCCGGGCTTCGTTGGCTTTGTCTCCCCGGGCAAATACCAAAACACGGGCTTCTTTTCCCGTACCATGGGGTAATATGACTGCGCCTCTCACCATCTGGTCAGCATGGCGTGGGTTAACACCCAACCTCATGGCTATTTCCACCGTTTCGTCAAACTTGGCAAGTGAAAGTCCGGAGATGATCTCCAGAGCCTCCCGGGGTTCATATTGCTTGCCAACTTCCAAGTGTTCTAATGCCTCAGAATACCTCTTGCCTCTTTTAGGCATCGCTCCATAACCTCCTTGTGGTAATACGGATACAATCCTCCCACAAAAATAAGACGACTTACTCTACTATGATGCCCATACTCCGCGCAGTGCCTTCAATCAGACGCATAGCGCTTTCAATTGAAGCTGCGTTGAGATCCTTCATCTTTAGTTCAGCTATTTCCCTTACCTGGTTTTTAGTGACTTTTCCAGCTATTTTGGTATTGGGTTCACCTGAAGCGGTTTCTATCCCGGCTGCCTTTTTCAGGAGCACAGACGCAGGCGGGGTTTTCACAACGAAACTAAAAGACCTGTCTTCGTAAATCGTGACTACCACAGGCACTATGGTGCCAACTTGGGTAGATGTTCTATCATTGAATTGCCTGGTGAACATCTGTAGGTTCACCTGGTGGGGTGCCAATGCAGGCCCGACAGGCGGCGCAGGAGTTGCCCTCCCACCCTGTATCTGCAATTTGACTACTGCTCTAACCTTCTTAGCCATACTCTTTCCCTCACACTTCCTCTACCTGATTGAAGTCCAGTTCCACCGGAGTTTCGCGGCCAAATATCGAGATTAGTATACGAAGTTTGCCCCTGTCAGCCATAACATCTTGAACCATACCCATCATACCCTGGAAGGGGCCTGACTTGACCCTCAGGCTCTGGCCTGGCTTGAATCGAACTCTTACCTTGGGCGCACCCTCGCCACTAATCCGCATGAAGATTGTTTCAACTTCACGCTCATCAAGAGGAATGGGTTTTGAACCAGGCCCCACGAAACCGGTTACACCCGGGGTGTTTCGAACCACATACCACGAATCGTCTGCCATGATCATATTGACCATCACATAACCGGGGAATACTTTGCGTTTAACCACGCGCTTCTTACCGTCTTTATATTCAATTTCTTCTTCCTCGGGTACGAGAACTTTGAATATCTTATCTCCCATATTCATGTTGTCAACCCGTTTTTCCAGGTTGGTCTTCACTTTGTTCTCATAACCGGAGTATGTATGAACTACATACCATTGGCCCTTTTCTTCTGGCATACTCATTAAATAAGGACCCCCTTACATCCTTTGGTTCGGGTCCCAGTCTCTCCCCTATTTTTTGGTAATGAAACTCATCACGAGAGTCAGGAGTCCGTCAGTGCCCCACAATATAACGCCTACTCCAACCATGGCGACTAATACCGCAGCAGTATATACTCTCAGCTCGCCCCATGAGGGCCAAATTACCTTCTTGAGTTCAGAACGAACATCTCTCAAGAATCTGCCAATTTTGCTAAAGAACCGCCGTAACCCCTGGAAAATCTTCATCTATCTCACCTGGTATAAAGATTTATGGCAGGCCCGGAGGGATTCGAACCCCCATCCGTCGGTTTTGGAGACCGCTGCTCTGCCGTTGGAGCTACGGGCCTGCATATTTGAGATCTCGAAATCCCGCCAATAAATCCGGTCGCTAAACCGGCATCAAAACTAACTACCGTGTTTCCCTGTGAACAGTGTGGGTACGGCAAAATTTGCAGTACTTCTTCAGTTCAAGTCTTCCGGAATGGGCCCTTCTATTCTTGGTAGTTGTGTAATTACGTTGTTTACACTCCTGGCATGCAAGAGTGATTATTGCTGTTGCTCCCTTTGCCACTTGAATTTCCCTCCCATCCCGGTGCATTTGTCAAAGCCGAGTGTAACACAGGCTTATTTCCCATGTCAATCACAAGCATCATACCAAATCAAGGTTATACACAAAGGTTTGCACTTCCAGTTCACGCCCGAACGTGCACCCGAACTTATGTGTGATTCTCCTATGGTTGAATATTGGATTAATCAGTTATCTTCGTCACTACCCCGGATGCCACAGTGCGGCCGCCTTCCCGGATTGCAAACCTGAGGCCCTCTTCCATTGCGATTGGGGCTATAAGTTCAACCGCGACCCTTA
>DUTL01000235.1 GCA_012842105.1 Candidatus Fermentithermobacillaceae bacterium
ATCCCGGATATGTCACGTTTTAACACACTTCAGCCGCAACGTTTGCGCCTGCGCACGGTTCCGCCCCGGATATGTCACGTTTTAACACACTTCGCCCGCAACGTTTGCGCCCGCGCACGGTTCAATCCCGATAGAGCCTCAATTGCAGCCTGCAACCATTGCTACCATTT
This sequence comes from Candidatus Fermentithermobacillaceae bacterium, assembly GCA_012842105.1. GTDB lineage: Bacteria > Bacillota > Sulfobacillia > Fermentithermobacillales > Fermentithermobacillaceae > DTU015. Next base: position 171 of record DUTL01000235.1, read on the forward strand.
GCCACTCCGGCCTAGAACTCTACCTGGGCCGCCGCGGCCTTTCCCGCCCCGGATCACTCCGGTGAGGCATAGGCACATATCCGACCGATGGCCTGTTTGTCCCGGCCTGGGGACACAGTTCCATAAGTTTGTAGACCTCCACGGGCATATCAAAAGAAACCGGAAGCCCCATGGCCTGGAGCTGGGTTGCGCTCAATGGATAGTCATGGGTAAAGTAGCCTTTGGTGAAGAGGTCAGCCAGTTCCCCGGCCTGTTCATCCGGCAGGTTTTCTTTCAGTATATGTAACACTGTCTCTCTGACCTGAGCTATAGCCTTTCGGGAGATATCCGCCAAAATCAGGGTACTGTCATCTACCTGCTCAATTGGCTTGCGCTCAACCACACTCAGTATGGAGGCGGCCGGATAAGATCCGATCTGAGGATCAACCGGGCCAAGTACTGCATTTTCATCCATTACTATCTCGTCAGCGGCTAGCGCCAGCAAGGTGCCTCCCGACATGGCATAATGGGGAACGAACACGGTCACTTTCGCCTTGTGGCGTACAAGGGCAAGCGCTATCTGTTCGGCGGCAAGAACAAGCCCGCCCGGGGTATGGACTATGAGGTCAATAGGCACGTCGTCGGCAGTCATGCGGATAGCTCGAAGTACCTGCTCCGAGTCTTCTATGTTAATATACCGGCTAAGAGGAATTCCGAGGAAACTCAGAGATTCTTGCCGGTGAATCAAGGTTATCACCCGGGAACCCCGGTCCTTTTGAATCTTTCGCATCAGGGCCAACCTCATGGCCTCAAGCCGTTTCTGCCGGAAAAAAGGCATGAAGATGGAACTTCCCAGGAAAATAATCCAGAAAAACGTGGAGATGAAATTTGTAGTATCCATTGGCCATCAACTCTCCTTCATCATACTCACACTTCGCTATCATAGTTATGCACCTGTATGTTTTAGCAAGTCTTCAGCGGCTTTTCAGAAAGTCTTCAGAAAGACTGCTAATCTTAAGAATATCATTCTTTCCGGCAAACCATCCTGATCATTAACATCACCCATGCAATAAGACTACGCCATTAGTCAGCCTGGAGACCCACAGCCCGGGTTGAACTTGCGGAGCAAAGTCGAAGGATGAAAACAGTCAAAGGGTGAAACGTCAGCTTGGAAAGTCTCCATGTCCCGAGACCAATCGATCTTGCCTGAGTCAATTCTTCACTTCATCGGATCCATCTTTCCTTGCGCAGGGAGTATCAGGCAGGGATTGCTAGAACACATCGAGAATACTCAATCGGCAAGATTGGAGGTTTATCGTATGTTGGATCAAGAACATAATGACAATGATACAAACGCCGGCCTTTTTTTGGAGTACTTCCGGCAAATTGAAAGAATTCTAGGCCGTACCAGGGAAGAAAACCCCGACAGGTTCGATCCAATCGGGTTCAAAAGGCTGGTACGGGACGATGATACTCTGAGCAAAGTAATGAAGGATGACCTGGAAGAGTTCGCGGATCTGAGAAATGCAATAGTACACAGGAGCAGAAGACATCCTATTGCAGAACCCAATGAATGGGTGATCAAACGGATAAAGGAGATTGCCATATTCCTGGCTGATCCGCCCCGAATAACGTATAGCAGGCCCATCACCTTAGAGCCGTCTATACCGATCCGCGAAGCAATGGATTTGATGAGGACTAAGGGGTTTTCCCAGGTTCCGGTATGCCAGAACGGAGTCTTTGTGGGGCTTCTCACAACCGATACAATCGCCCGCTGGCTGGCAGACTCTATTGCTAACGAAGAGTCAATCTCTTTCTCAGTACAAGTCTCAAGAATTCTGCCCTTTGCCGAGGATACAGATACAGGCAGCCACGATTTCCTCCACCGGAACGCAGCTCAAGTGGAAGTAATCAGGCTTTTCAGCAAATGGATCCGCGAAGGCCGCAGGCTCAGCGCTGTCTTGATTACTGAGAACGGGCGGCCCTCAGAAAGACTCCTAGGCATCGTGACCGTTTGGGATTTACCGGGCATCTACAGGGATCTGCAAAAGCGGGGCATGTAAACCATGCCCCAATGCGTATTCCTATGTTTCAGTCTCCGCCTCTTACGCACCTCGTGACGGGTGAAACGCTAGGACCGTCCCCAATGTCTCTCCCCAATGTCTGATTCTGGCTAGTCCCCGGGTATCACACGCACCTCGCGGATAATAGGGCTGCCCCCGGATTTCTGCCCCCCCCGCGTTTTAACCCGCTCTTCAGTCAATCCCGAACCGGATTTCGACTTTGAACAGGTCGCCGTCGATTGTGATGTTGAGGCAGCCTCCGCAAGCTTCTGTGAAACTCTTGGCTATGGAAAGCCCCAGGCCTGAGCCCTCAGTACTTCTGGAACGATCGCCTCTTGTGAACCGCTGCAGTATCTCGTCCTCGTCAAAATCCATTTCATAGTTTGCAGTGTTCTTGATGGTTACTACGGCTTCTCTGCCGCATACAACCAGATCAATAAACACCCGTGAGCCGAGCAGCGAGTACTTAAGCGTGTTAGAAATCAGATTTTGAAAGACGCGAGACAATTTCGTACCATCACTTACGATGTAAACAGGCTCATCAGGCACATCAACTCTGAAAGCCAGGCCGGAATCGTCTATAGGTTCTTGCATATCTGCAATGGCCTGGTTAATCAGCCGTGCCAAATCGAGCCTCTTAATATCCAGCACCATATTGTCGCTGGTTGCCTTTGACAAATCAAATAGATCCTGAATCAAATTCTTCAGGCGCTCTGTTTTCCGGGCGAGAATGGCAACATAATCGTTTACATGCGCAGGCAGGTTTTCTTCTTTGGCAAGCAGTTCAACGTAACTCACGATAGAAGTGAGCGGAGTCTTCAAGTCATGAGATACATTGGTAATCAAATTCACTTTCATTCGTTCTGATTTTACCTTCTCACCGACTGCAAGGCTCATGCCTTCCTGGATGAAGTTGAGGTTTTGTGCAGCAGGGTAAATGTCAGCATCAGGCTCCACATTGAGTTTGGTCTCCATGTCGCCGCTTTTGACCTTCTCAATATGCTCCATAAGCAGCCCCAAATCCCCCACTGTCTGCCCATATCGATGCAGGTACCTGTAGATAAAGTATAGGCCTATGCCGGGCAGGAGCAGGGCAACCATAAGAGAAAACCCGGTTCGTCCTCCTGAATAAGCCGTGAGAAGAAGAAACACAGACAATAGAGCCATCACCGCCTCAGTGAATACAAGAGCGTAAGCTCTTCTTAACATCATCTTCTGCCAGGGATATTTCCTCTCGTAATTACGGTACCAGGTCAATACCAAGTTAATCGAATTGTGACTGAAGAATCGTCTACGGTTGATAATGAGATCCACAAGCATCACGTAGAACCACCAGAGGGCAAGAATCACAATTCCACTGATAACAGTAAGATAGAACAGCCCTTCCCAAGAAGTCCATCTCCAGTAGACACAACCTACATTAATAAGCGAGATAAGAACACATGACGAAAGAAATATCTTCGCTTCTAACCACAACCTGCCCGACCAAGCAGCAAGTTTCCGATCAAAGGCACGTTTCTCCCGGCGCCTGATAATTCCGCAGGCGAACAGAACCACTCCCAGCACCAACACACCCACGTAAACTCGCCCGGCAATATGCAAAAACTGCTGCTCTTGAAAGTATAGGGAATGGTTGTAAGGGTTCTTCACCAAGACATTATTGACTGCAAGCAATACTTTGATGGCGCCCGCATTATAGGGATCGTTATCGGGATTGCCTGGATCTATTACCGCGCCAGGAATAAGGCATCGGTACCCACTGTCAAGCCTTTCGGTGTCAACAGGTTCACCATGATCAATCACCAGTACCTTCTCACCGTCAGAGTACCAGCAGTAATCATAACCGTCAGGCAGGATAGGTATTCCGTCGGAACCCATGACAAACGGCATGCCTCCCTCTTTGCTCTCAATATTTGCTATAACCAACCCACTGTCTGTGTTGACTGCGTAATATTTGAGGTTTTCTCCTTCGCTATCCAGAAGATTTCGCCAATACTTCTGTGTACCGGTATCAGGAGATGGATTGGCCACAGAAGAGAGCAACACAGTGAAATAACGGCTGGTCTGTTCTTTAAAGGGAATGCTGTTTCGGTAATCAGTGAACAAAGCCTTCAGACTTTCCCAGTTTCCGTTTGAATACGCAAATCCGGCCAAAGCGGCAATAGTGCAAACCCCGATGATACTG
>DUTL01000236.1 GCA_012842105.1 Candidatus Fermentithermobacillaceae bacterium
CGGCTGGGCCAATGGAAGAAATCTTCTGCTCAGAGACAAGGAAAACAAGCCCTGCTCCCAAGGTGGTAGTGGCGACTGTTGAAGAAAGTAATTCCAAGGCCAGAAGTTTCTACAGGAAAATGGGATTTATAGAAGAGAGTTCGACTGCCATAACCATGGGAGGCGTTGAGATTCCCGCAGTTTACATAGTAATGTGCCTACTTTGAACAGTGATGTCCCCCTGCCTTAAGCCACAACAAAGGACCCTTAATGTCCTTTCCTCGTTTGGACAAAATTGCCTCAGCCAGGTTGCTGCTTTTGGGTGGAAGTGTCTTGAGCGAGGCGGCATGCCAGGTAGATATGGGCGAGCGCTCAGTTATTCAGAACACTTCCGGCCCTTTACACGTGCCGGTATCAGGCTCGTTATCCCTTTCTGGATGGTTTAGTTTCACAAAGAGTCGTATACTAATCAAGTTAGGTTCTTGAATAATCACTACGTTAAGGAGATTCGTTGATGAAGGATGTCAGCCCAAACCCGCCACTATCTGATACAAGCCATGCAGCATCATGGAAGGATGTTGCGCTTCGCTTAAACACTGACAATCAGCAAGGGCTCTCAATAGCTAAAGTCACTGCCAGGCAAAGGGAATACGGGCCCAATGCTCTCAAAGAAGCCCCAAGGCCTGGCCCCCTGAGGAGATTCATTGCCCAGTTTGCTGATTTTTTGGTTCTGATACTGATAGCAGCGGCTGCAGTGTCAGCGTTTCTGGGTGAGACTATCGATGCCATTGTGATCGGCGCAATAGTGGTACTCAACGCCATTGTCGGCCTTGTGCAGGAAGGTAAAGCTGAAGAGTCGCTCAAATCCCTTGAGAAACTCTCGGCGCCTGTGGCCAAAGTGATCCGCGGAGGTGAGCTGTCTGTAACAGCGGCCAGGGATCTTGTTCCCGGAGACATGGTTTTGCTCGAAGCCGGAGACAAGGTGCCTGCGGATATCAGGCTTGTGGAGTCGCACAGCCTTGCGTGCAATGAATCGTCGCTTACAGGAGAACCGGTTCCGGTAGATAAATCTGCAGAAACGGTTTTTCCCATGGAGACAGTTTTGGCAGAGAGAAGGAACATGGCCTATTCAGGTACAGTTGTAACCGCAGGCCGTGGGCAAGGCATTGTGATCTCAACAGGCATGAAGACTGAGATCGGAAAAATTGCAGGTGCCATTCACGGGATAGTTCAGGAAAAAACCCCGCTTCAGAAGAGCCTTTCGAGATTGGGCAAAACCCTAGGCATATCGGTTGTTGCAATATGCGCATGCATTTTCATCATGGGAGTTATGAGAAATGAACCTGTGATGGAGATGTTTATGGTTGCTGTAAGCCTGGCAGTTGCGGCGATTCCCGAAGGGCTTCCTGCTGTAGTAACCGTTGTATTGGCTATGGGCGTTAAGAGAATGGCTTCCCAAAATGGAATAATCAGAAGGCTTCCTGCGGTAGAGACCCTGGGGTCAACCACTGTCATATGTACTGACAAAACGGGCACTATTACTCAAAACAAGATGACTGTAGTGACAGCTTTTGCAGATAACTGGCTTTTGGCTACACACGATGCTCATTTCTCAGATGCTGAGATACTAGAAGATGTAGGTGGCTTTGCCTCCGGCGCGAATATTCCGGTCAGCCGTTGGGCAATGGAAGCCCTGGATCTGGCGTCCCCACCTCAACCTGAATCCGAGCAACAATCCGGGCTCAGATCTGAGTCGCTACCTGGATCCGGGCCTGAATCCCGATCTGCTTCCGGAATTGTTTCCTGCGTCGAACAGGTGATGATTTCACTGGCCGGCGCAGCTATGGCCAATGACGCAATGGCCACTCGAGAGGGAGAAGGCCTCGATTTTGCAGGTGATCCCACAGAGGTAGCTCTTGTAGTAGCCGCAGAAAAGTCTGGTTTACATAAGGCCCTTCTGGATACGAAGTTTCCAAGGGCTTTCGAGATTCCGTTCGATTCAGACAGGAAACGGATGACTACAGTGCATGAGATGCCAGATGGGAGATACTTGGTGTGGGTAAAGGGAGCCCCTGAGTTTGTCATGCCAAAATGTAGCTATGCATTGGCCGGCCGGGATGAGGCGGGGCAACCGGTGAAGCAAGAATCTCCCCGTCCTTGCGCTCGCCCGGTTTTGCCGGCGGCCATTGCAAGGCTCGTGGCTGAAATGGAGAAAACCCGGAAGCCCATTACTGAGCCGGTTTTGAACCAATTCAGGAATGCCGGATCTTTGATGGCTACCAGGGGCATTAGGGTTATAGCTGTCGCTTACAAGATCATGGATCGTTTGGTTGAAGAGGAGCCGGAGCTGGAATCTGAACTCATCTTGACAGGCTTGCTCGGAATGATAGACCCTCCCAGGCCCGAGGCTGCTGAGGCCGTGGCAAAAGCGAAACGGGCGGGAGTAAGGCCTGTGTTGATAACCGGCGACAACCCGATTACTGCACTGTCTATCGCAAGAATGGTTGGAATAGCAGATGAGAACACGAAATGTATGTCAGGTTCCGAAGTATCTAAGATTGAGGCAGGCGATGTAGATAGGGTGCTCGATGAAGTTGGGGTTTATGGCAGAGTCTCTCCTGAACACAAGGTCGAAATTGTGGAAGCGTTTAGCAAGCGGGGAGAAGTGGTTGCCATGACCGGGGACGGTGTAAATGATGCCCCGGCGCTCAAGCGGGCGGATATCGGAATTTCCATGGGGCTGATAGGTACAGAAGTGGCAAAAGAAGCGTCAGACATGGTTTTGGCAGATGACAACTTTGCCACTATTGTCAAAGCTATTGAAGAAGGACGCACTATCTACTCTAACATCGTCAAGTTTGTGGTATACCTTCTTTCATGCAATATGGGAGAAATCGTTACCATAACTGCGGCGATGCTCCTGCGTCTTCCCGTAATCCTGAGGCCCGTCCACATCTTATGGTTGAACCTTGTAACTGACAGTCTCCCGGCACTGGCACTCGGGTTCGAACCCGGTGAGATTAATGCCATGAAGCAGCCGCCAAGGCCGCCTGAAGAACCCCTGCTCACCACTAAAAGATGGATAACCGTGATGCTGCAAGCACTGCTGATTGGAGCAGCTACAATAGGAATATTCGTGTACGGATTGAAGGTCACAGGCAACGCCGCTTACGCTCGTACCCTGGCATTTGCTACGTTGGCTGCTGCAGAGGTATTCAGGGCCTATACCGCCAGGTCAGAAACACTGACTGTAAGCAGGATAGGTGTTTTCAGCAACCGTGCTATGACCGTCGGCACGTTGGTTTCGTTTCTGCTGATCATAGCCGTTGTGGAGGTTCCCGGCTTGAACCAGGTGTTTTCTACAGTCAACCTTTGGAACCTCCACAACGGCTATGATCAGCAGAAACGAAACCAACGTGCCGACGGTCATAGCACGGTTGCTGAAAACACCTATCTTGCTTACAGTCA